>CBINGT010000022.1:0-16295 GCA_966250245.1 uncultured Anaerolineae bacterium | reverse complement strand
ACCCGATTTTCGCGGCGCGCAGCGAGCAGTACGACAACAGCTTTATGCAATACGCCGTGCCAGATGCGATCCTGCGCTTCCGCCAGGGGTTCGGGCGGCTGATCCGCACGCAGACCGATCGCGGCGTGGTCGCGCTGTTTGACAGCCGGGTGATCACCAAGCGCTACGGGCAGGCGTTTCTGGATAGCCTGCCAGCGTGCACGGTGCGGCGAGGTCCGCTGGCGGATCTGCCGCGCCTGGCGGTGCAGTGGATCGACGGGGATCGAGCGTAGCGAGGGCCGCGGAAGTCAGTTTTTCTGTTGCGGATCGACGTTGGGATCGCCGTTCTGACGCCTGTCTTCTTCTATCAGCTCGCCGAACTCTTTCTTGAGCTCGTTGATCGTTTCGTCAGGCAGATCTTCTACAGCGAGCATGCTGTTGCGAGCCTGCTCGACGGACGCGATCAACTCGTCCAGCTTGAGGTGAATGGCGCGGGTGTCGCGGTTTTGCGTGTTCTGGATCAGAAAGACCATCAGGAAAGTGACGATGGTCGTGGCGGTGTTGATGACAAGCTGCCACGTATCTGAAAAATCAAAGATCGGGCCGCTGATTGCCCACACCACGATCAGGAAGACCGCGAGCGTAAACGCCCACGGCGACCCCATTATCAGCGACACGCGCAGGGCGAAGCGGCGAAAGATGGCGTTCACGGCGCTGCCTCTTCTGCTGCCGCACGCGGCAGCGGACACTTGAACGAGAACGAGCACTCGCCAAGCGAGCGCTCTTAAGCAGAATATAGCGATCCGCAAGGTGGTTTCCCATTTAACGGGCGGGCGTTTCCTGTTATAATTTCGCTGCAAAAAACTCTGCCAGGCAGGCGACATGAACTGAGGGACAAGGGTCTCCATGATTGACGTTAACCAGCTCCGCAACGGCACGAACTTTACGCTCGACGGCGAAATCTACAAGGTCTTGAACTATCACCACAACAAGACCGGCCGTGGGGGCGCGACCATCCGCGTGCAGGTGCGCAATCTGCGGACGGGTACCACGCGCGAAATGACGTTCCCGTCCGGCGACCGCGTGCAGGATATCCACATCGAGACGCGCGAAGTCGAGTACCTCTACGACGACGGCGAGTTTCTGAACTTCATGGACATCGAGACGTACGACCAGCCCTCGCTGCGGAAGGACATCTTCGGTGACGACGTGCTGTATCTCAAAGAGAACACGCGTCTGAAGCTGCTGTCGTACGAGAATGAAGTCATTGACTACGAGCTGCCCACCACGGTCGAGCATGTGGTGACCGAGTCTGAGATGCAGATTGCGGGCGACACCGCGACCGGCGCGACCAAGAAGGTCACCACCGAAACCGGCCTGACCGTGACCGTGCCGCTGTTCGTGAACGTGGGCGACAAGATCCGCATTGACACCCGCGACGGATCGTACATCACGCGGGTCTAAGCGTGGTGATGATGGCGATCTGTTCGTATGCCAGGCCGGCCGGTTGATCCCGCCGGCCTGTTGCGTGTGGGTGAATGGCGCGCCGCTGGCTGGCAGGCGCCATGCCGAGAAAGGATGAGCCGATGCGCACACCTGCCGGTCAGGAGTGCCCGTATTACTACGAAGACTTCGCGCGCGGGCGGTCGATCCAGGAATGCCGCCTGGTCGAAGGGAACCCCAAGTCTGCGCCGTGGCGCCCGAAGGACTGCGCGCGCTGCCCCGTGCCGGACATTCTGCGCGCCAACGCCAGCCCCGACCTGCACCTGACGCTGACGATCAAGCCGGTGCTGCTGGGGTTCGTGCGGCAGATGCAGGTGGAAGCACGGTGCGATCGCCACAACATTCCGATTGAGAACCCGTATGTGGGCTGCCCGCTGTGCGCCGAGGAAAACCCGGCGCTGCGCCTGTTCAAGGATGCGCTGGACTGAGCGATGATTACGACGGTTCTGCTCGACCTGGACGATACGCTGCTCGGCAACCCGACGCAGCAGTTTATCGAGCGCTATTTCGCGGCGCTGAACGGGCATCTCAACGAAACGCTGCACGAGCCGATGATGCGCGCGGTGCGAGCGGTGATGGAGCGGGGCGATCCGGCGCTGACCAACAGCGAGCGCTTTTTTGAAACGCTGCTCCCCGCGCTGCCCGTCTCGCGAGCCGAGTTTGAAGAAAGCGTCACGGCGTTTTACCGCGACGTGTTCCCAGCGCTGCGCGAGGTCACAACGCTGCGCCCGGTCGCGCGGCGGCTGGTGGACGGTCTGCTGGCGCGTGGATACACCGTCGTCGTGGCGACGAACCCGTTTTTTCCTCGCGAGGCGGTCGAGCAGCGGCTGGCGTGGGCGGGCGTGCCGGTGGACGAAGTGCCCTTCGCGCTGGTCACCCACCTCGAAAATATGCACTTCACCAAGGATCACCCCGAGTATTACGAGGAAACGCTGGCGCGGATCGGCGCGGCGCCGTCCGAGGCGGTGATGGTGGGCGACGACTGGTATTTCGACATCGTCTCGGCATCGCGCGCCGGACTGCACACGTACTGGCTGGGCGTGCCGGGCACCGAACCGGACACGTCCGGAACCGTCCACCCGAGCGGCTGCGGCACGCTGGACGACTTCGCGCGGCTGGCGCTCGACGAGGGCTGGTTGGAACGCCAGGTGCCGCGCCCGCTCGAGCCCCGGCAGATCGCGCCGCGCCTGACGGGAACGCTAGCCGCGCTGCTCGGCGCGGTGCGCGAGCAGCCGGGGGACGATCGCGCCGCGTTGCTGAGTCGCCTGGTGGAGCGCGAGCAAACCGCCCGCGAGCGCCTGCAAGCCCTTGCGCGGGGGGAAAGCGCGCCGCCCGCAGTGGGACCGGTTCCCGTCGCAGACGCGCCCGATTTCACCGAGGCAGTGGCGCGGCTGATTGCGGAGCGCCGCACCACGATCGACTGGCTGGCAACGCTGGACGACGCCGCGTGGGACGAGAACCTATTGCACGCAGCGGACGCGCTGGCGGCGGACGATCGGGCGATCATTACGAAGCTGCAGAGCAGCTAGCGGCAGCGATAAGATAGCAAGAACCGGGGAAGGTGATCTGCCGTTCTCGCTGTGCCTCGCTGCTTTTTGCTGCGTCTTGCTTATCGATACAACGCCTGATAGCTCGGCTCGCCGCGTAGCGAATCCAGATCTGGATCCTGTCTCGACCACTCGATCAACTGAGGCCGCAGGCGTAGCGCCTCGTCCAGCGCGCGGATCGCATCCTGAGTACGGCCGGTTCGCGCGTACACGCACGCGAGATTGTAGACGCCATACGCCGTGACGTTCGGGTCGTCCAGCTCGCGTAGGTGTGCGGCAGTGGCTTCCTGCAGGGTGATGGCGCGGGCGGCGTCGCCCTGATGGAGATGGTAGTCCCACAGGTGAGCAATGGTGTGCGACGTGCACTCCGCCAGCACCGATTGCCAGATCGGGCGGCCGTCCGCATTGAGCGATAGCTCGGGATCGGTCAGGATGTAGTCGGGCGTAGCGGTGATGAAGTCCATTACGCGCTGGAAGGCCGACTCGGACATGCGGCGCACCTCTTCCCACGACTTGGCCTCGTTCGCCTGGAAAATTTCGGCGTTGATTTCGTCGTCCGAGCGCTCGTCTCGGGGAAGTGGCTCGCCGCGCACGGCCGCCTGTGCCCGATCGATCATGCGCTCCTTCCAGGTGCTGAGGTGCGCGATGACGTCTTTCGCGGACCAGTGGTCGCCCCGCCCGGCTTCCTGGCGCTGTTCCGGCGTGAGGCGGTCGATAAAGGCGATCTCCTGCTGATGGGCAAAGCGCAGCGCGGCTTGCAAACGCTCTTTGCTGAACATACGCCTCTCTCCTTCGCTGGTGAGCACCTCGATTATGCGACACTCGCGACGCGATAGCCAAG
Source organism: uncultured Anaerolineae bacterium (assembly GCA_966250245.1). Classification (GTDB taxonomy): domain Bacteria; phylum Chloroflexota; class Anaerolineae; order Aggregatilineales; family Aggregatilineaceae; genus DYGX01. The sequence continues at coordinate 12,425 of CBINGT010000022.1, read as the reverse complement.
TTCTGCGCCGTATTGTGACCAAGCGCTGACCAACAAAAAGGCAGCGCGATGGCTGCCCGCTTTGCCGTTTGTCGTTACGTATAAAGCGCCTGATAGCCCGGCTCGCCGCGCAGCGCTTCAAGGGCAGGGTCGCGCTGCGAGCGCGGGGTGAGCCGGGGCTCGTGCCGCAGCGCCTCGCCCAGCGCGCGGATCCCGTCCTCAGCCCGGCCCGCGCGCGAGCAGACGCACGCAAGGTCGAAGTATGCAAATCCCGTGATGAGCGGATCGCCAAACGCGCTGAGGCGTTCGGTGATGGCTTGTTGCAATGTGACGGCTCGCTGAGGCTCACCGCGCTGCAGGTAGAAATCCGTCAGATGTTCGATGGTGTGCGAGACGTAATCGGCGGTCAGCGCTTGCCAGATCGGGCGGCCGTCGCCTTGAATGGACAGGTCAGGGTCGGCAAGCGTGTCCTCTGGCGTGGCGCGCACAAAGTCCATCAGCCGCCGGTGCGCGTCGTCGGCGAAAAGGCGCACTTCGTCCCACGACTTGGCCTCATGTTGCGCGTAGATCTCGGCGTTGATTACGTCTTCGTGGCGATCGTCTTCGACCACGCGCTCGCCACGGGCGGCCGACTGCGCGTCGTCAAGCACGCGCTCCTTCCACGCGCCGAGATGCGCGATCACATCCTTCGGGGACTTTGCTGCCCAGTCATCCCGTTGGCCGACGGCGTCGCGCTGGTCTGGCGTGAGGCGGTCGATGAAGGCGGTTTCCTGCTGGTGGACAAAGTTGAAGAGGTCGAGCAGGCGGTCCTTTGAGAACATGGCGTCTCTCCTGCGCTGTCGGACAAATTCATTATAGAGGAAACAGGGGGTCGAACGCAAGTTCTGTTAGTATGGATATAACAAATAATAATGGAACAAAAAAGGGCAGCGCGGTGGCTGCCCTTCGTGCATCTCAATGCGGAGCACGGCGCGTTAGTTCGCGGCCTTGCCCTTTTCCTTTGCTTCGCGCTGCTTCTGCTTGAGCACGTCCTTATGCTCCCAGCCGCCGCGCGCTTCGGCTTCCTCGGCGGCGCGAGTGGGCGCGATGCTCTGCCAGTAGCGGAACTCCTTCGAGAGCCGCTGCTTGTCGTAGATGTGCGACGACGTGCGGTCGTAGCTCGCCAGCTCGTAGTCGTGATCCATCTTGATCGCGTCGAACGGGCAGAACTCTGCGCAGAAGCCGCAGTTCATGCAGATGTCGATGTCGATGTAGAACTCTTCCGGCTCCGGAATGGGGCGGCCGGTTTCCGGGTCGTCGGAGCGGACGATCCAGATGCATTGCGGCGGGCAGACTTTCGCGCAGATGCCGCAGCTTGTGCACCAGTCGTGGCCGGGGCGCTCTGGATGATCGTAGTTCTCGACCACCAGGAACGGGATGAAGCGGAAGCGCTCGGGCGTGGCGATCTTCTCTTCGGGATATTCCACGGTGAAGATGCCGCGCGCCTCAAGCCCCTGCCGCTCGGGGAACGCCTCGACCGGCACGTGCCGCCGGAAGCCGTAGCGGATGTCTTCGATATAAGTGTTCAGAAAGTGTTGCAGCGTGACGCGCAGACCGCGCCAGATTCCGGTGCCATACATAAACGCTGACGCTCCTCTCTAGCGGTCCGTCTCGCCTAACACGATGTCGATGCTGCCCAGGATCGCCACGACGTCCGCGACCTTGTGCCCCAGGCACATCTTCTCCAGCGGCGTCAGGTTGATGAAACTTGGCGCGCGCACGTGATAGCGCCACGGGTTCTGCCCGCCATCGGACACGACGTAGTAGCCAAGCTCGCCCTTCGGGTTCTCGACGCGGCCATACGCCTCGCCAGCGGGGACGCGCGGGCTGTACATACCGCCGCGTCCGGCGAAGATCGGCTCGCCTTCGGTGTCGGCGAGGCGCGGCAGAAGCTGCTGGCAGATGCGCAGGCTCTGGTGCAGCTCGTCCAGGCGGATCAGGTAGCGGTCGTACACGTCACCGTGCGTCCGGCAGGCGACGTCGAATTCCAGCTCCGGATAGATGCTGTACGGGTCGGCGCGGCGGATGTCGTAGGGGACGCCGCTGGCACGCAGGACCGGCCCGGCTGCGCTCATGGCGATCGCGTCTTCGCGGGACAGCACGCCGACGCCGATGCAGCGGTTGGTGACGATCTCGCTGGTGGTCAGGTACTCGTCAAGCTGGTCGATCGCGCGCGGCAGCCGCTCGTTGATCAGGTCGCGCAGGTATTCCATCGTGTTGATGTCGCGCACCCGGTCGTTGAGCAGCGTCGCCTCGCTGCGGATCCGCTCCGGCAGGTCCGCCGCGACGCCGCCAAAGCGGAAGTAATTGCACATCATCCGGCTGCCGGTCACCGCCTCGAAGAAGTCGAGGATCAGCTCGCGCTCGATCACCACGTACATCATCGGCGTGAAGTACGCGCCCAGGTCGTTCAGCAGGAAGCCGATCGCCCAGATGTGATTGACGATACGCGTTAGCTCCGCCATCAGCACGCGGATGACCTCGGCGCGATAGGTCGGCGGCTGGTAGCGCGCGCCGAGCGCCATCAGTCTCTCGACCGCCAGCGCATAGCCGAAGTTGTTCGACAGGCTGCAAATGTAGTCGAGCCGGTCGGTGAAGGGCATGTTCTGGATAAACGTGTTGCGCTCGCCGATCTTCTCGTGGTTGCGGTGCAGGTAGCCCATCACCGGCTTGAGCGCGATGATTTCTTCGCCCTCGAGCGTCACCATCATGCGGAAGACGCCGTGCGTGCTGGGGTGCTGCGGGCCGAGGTTGACCGTCAGCCGGTCGGTCCCGTTGCTCTCGATCTCCACGCCGGGCGCCAGCGTCGACATGATGCGCGAATGCGCCTCGTCGGTGATGTTCTCGTAGTCTTCGGGCGAGAAGTCGTCGGGATAGCGTACGTTCTTGCCGTAAGGGACCAGTTCTTCCGAGCGGCGGACGTGCCCGCTCGGCCAGCGGCTATCAAACGGCTTTTGTTCCTGCTCGTAATAGGCTTCTTTCCAGTCTTTGCGGAGCGGGTGCCCGTGGAAACCTTCCCACATCAGGATGCGGCGCAGGTCGGGATGTCCGTCGAAGTGAATGCCCATCAGGTCCCAGGCTTCGCGCTCCTGGAACTCGGCGCCCGGCCAGACCGGGACGAGCGATGGGAGAGCCGCCACATCGCGCGGGGTTTGCGCCTTGACGACCAGCGGCGGGCCGCCTTTCGTCCGGCAGAGGTGATACACCATCTCGAAATGGTCGCCTTTGCCGAGGTAGTCGACGGCGGTGGCGCTGGCCAGATAGTCGTAGCCCAGGTCGTCGCGCAGGGCGGTCGCAACCGCGATCAACTGGTCCGGCTGGACGATCAGCCCGCTGAATCCTTCGCGTGTGTCAGGCTGGATCGCATCACCGAAGCGCGCGGAAAGCTGGTTGAGCGCTTCATCCGTCGGGGTCACGGACTCGGCGGTGGGAGCGTGTTCTGCCATAACGTCTCCTTGATGCTTGCGTGTGCGGCCGGTGCCGCCGGTCACGCTTCGGCCTCGGCGGCCAGGGTTTCGTCGGCGGGCACGGAAGCCTGCCGCTTCAGGATATGGAGCTGGCGCGGGTCGATCAGGTCCGGCCCGAGGATCGGCACCGGAACGGCGTCGCTTGGCCCCTTGCTGTACCAGGGCATGCTGTTCGGGTTCGCCACCGACTGGTTGTCGATCTTCTTGATCAGCGTCATGAAGCCGTACAGCAGCGCCTGTGGGGTGGGCGGGCAGCCAGGCACGTAAACGTCAACCGGCAGGAACTTGTCGATCCCGCTGACGACGTTGTACCCCTCTTTGAACGGCCCGCCGCCAGACGCGCACGCGCCCATCGCCAGGACGTATTTCGGCTCTGCCATCTGGTTGTACAGGCGGACGATGGGGACGACCATCTTCTTGGTGACCGTCCCGCTGACGATCATCAGATCCGCCTGGCGCGGGCTGGCGCGCAGCACTTCCATGCCGAAGCGCGCCTGGTCGAAGCGGCTGGACGCGGTGGCGATCATCTCGATCGCGCAGCACGCCAGGCCGAACGCCATCGGCCAGACGGAATAGTGACGGCCCCAGTTGTAAATCGTGTCGAGGAGCTTGTCGAGCCGGTTTACCGCCACGGCCGACCGCATCCCCTCAGGCACGGGAACTTCTGGATCGTGAAGCTCTCGCAAAAAATCGCTCATAAGTCCTCGCCTATCTCTTCGTACCACTCTCGCAAGATCGCGGTGAGTAGCTCATCATTGGCCAGAATTGGCTCATCGGCAAATCCTGGCAGCGCGAGTATCCATTCGTACAGCTCTTGCAGCCCCAGCGTGTCGAGGTCGGCGTCGGGATGGTGCTCCATCAGGCTGAGCACGATCTCGTAAGTTGCTTCCCAGTACAGCGGCTTGGGCTGCTCGTCATCCGTCATCGGTGCAGCAGTGCATCTATGATAACAAGGCAGGCGCCGTAAGGCATGTGTCAAACGCTAAGTTCTCGAGTGTCACATGCCAGGGCTTACTCCGTGCTGGTTTCCTCTGCGTCCGCTTCGGGCGTCTCAGTTTCATCGGCCGGTGCTTCCACGGTGGGAGCGGTCTCAGCGTCCTCGGACGGTGTTTCGGCGTCGCCGGATGGCTCGTCTTCGGCGGCGTCTTCCCCTTCGGCTTCCGGCTCGTCGGTGGCCTCGTCGCCGGTGGGCGTCTCGGTCGCCTCAGCGCCGGAAAGCTCGACCACCCGCGCTTCGAGCCACGCGTAGAAATCGTTGTAGATGGCCGGGTCCGGCGGGGCTTGCAGGCGATATTGCACCAACTGTACCTCGTCGCCGGGGCGGTCGAAGATCCCGATCACCAGGTCCAGGCCGGGGAACGGGCCGGATTCGGTTTCTGCCGCATCGAGCTGGATCCGCAGGCGCGACACAGGCACGCCGTTCACCAGAACGGTCGCAGGGCCGTCGATCGCTTCGGGTCCGGCGTCCAGCCCAAGCTCCGCGATCTGCTCCTCAAAGCCTTCGCGCATTGTCTGCAGGATGTTCAGCGCGGGCATGGGCGCGTCGTCAGCGGGCGGGTCGATCCCCAGGTTCCCCGCGAACTCTTCCAGCGTCGTGACGTTGTAAAACACCTGGGCGCCGCTTTCCGGGCGTGGCACGTAGCTCAACCGGCCGGGCGTGCTCTCCTGCCAGTTTTCAACGGCGGGATCAGGGAGCGGCGTCGGGCTGGGACCCGCTGTTGGGGCCGGAGTGTGCGTCGGTTGATCGGGCAGGTAGACCCCGGTCGAGACGCCGTTATTCGCCACCAATGCAAACACGACGACAAGGGAGATCAGCAGGATGCCCCCTGCTGCAATCGAGGCGCGAGACGCCATGCTCAAGGCTCCTTAAAGATAGTAAGAAACTGCCGCACGGTGTGGCTGCGGAGACCGCTCTAAGTGTAGCCGGATTGGGCAATCCTTTCAAACGCGCGACGCAATCGCAGAGATATTTCAATACTTGTCCATCTTTTCAATGAAACTTATCTGCAAAATGTCAGCAAGAAATGGGGTATTTGTCACTGTAATACCGCGCTCAAAAATAGGAAACTTAGGGCGATATGAGGGTATGTCGCCAGGATGGCGCACGCACGGTTATGGGGAGTGTGCTATTTGGCTGCCTGCGGGGGGCAGCTTGTCATTTGACAAGCGTTCCGAGCGCATGATAACATCCTTAAAAATTATAAAGATGATCGCAATATCGAAAATCAATCAAGATAATCGATCCAAAGCGAGTCACAAACACCATGCAGCAGACAAGACGACACATTCTAGAAATTCTCAAGGAACATAAAGAAGCGACGATCGACGAGATTGTCGAAGCGTTGACCGAGCGGATCGGCAAGATCACGGCGGTCACCGTGCGCCATCACCTGGAAATTCTGCGGGGCGATGGTCTCGTCGCGGCCCCGACGGTGCGCCGGCGGAGCGCCCCAGGCCGCCCGCAGTATGTGTATTCGCTGACCGAGCGCGCGGCGGAAGTCTTCCCGAACAACTACCAGGGGCTGGTAAGCGGCCTGCTCGAGCAGATGAAGACGCGTTTGGAGCCGGTCCAGGTGCGCGAAATTCTGGACGGGGTTGCCGACACGATGGCGAACGGCGCCGCGATCCCCGAAGGGCCGATGGATACGCGTCTGGATCACGTGGTCGAATTTCTGACTGACGCGGGGTATCAGGCCGAGTGGCAGCCGACCGATGGCGGCGTGGTGTTGCACATCAACAACTGCCCGTACGACCAGGTGTCGTGCTACAACCGCGAGGTCTGCGCGATGGACGAGCGCCTGATCAGCAACCTGCTCGGCGTGCGCCCGCGCCGCATTAGCTGGCGGCAGGAAGATGGCGAGAACTGCGCGTTCCTGATTAAGAACGGCAAGAACGGGCGCAAACCCGCCGCCCAGGACTAAGCTCGCCAGTCGTCTCTGCTGCAACCGCTTTAGCACACTGAAAGCCCTGTCTCCGCCGGGACGGGGCTTTTTGTTGTCTTGCGCCGGAATGGGTTGCCGGATCGCTGTCCGGCGATACAATCGGGCGGGCTATGAAGCCTGTCGAACCCTCACAACCAGGGGCGCGCGCCGCGTGGCGAAGCTGGCTGCTACCGGCGGCGCTTGCCGCAGGGGGCGTGCTGGCGTGGGTGCTGGCGCTCGCGCTGGTGCTGACCGCTGCGCGCAACGAGGACGGCCCCGAAGCGCCCGACCCACCGCCCACAGCGATCGCTGTCGAGCTGACGCGCGTCCCATCGACGGCTACGGCGACTGCTGCGCCCAGCGTCGCGACCAGCCCAACGCCGACCGAGACGCATACTCCTGCGCCTACCGCGACTGCAACGCCTGTTCCGACGCAGGCGCCATCCGCCACGCTCACGCACACACCGCCACCATCCGAGACACCCGCGCTAGCGCAAACCACGCTTCCGACGATGCTCCCCAGCCCTACGCCGCGCGATCCCATTGGGCAGACGCCGACCGTCCCGCGCGACTCCGCGATCGCGGGCGAGCCGGTGCCGACCGGGGCGATGGATCTGGCGCTGGCGGCGGGGTGCGTGCCGCCGGAAGGGTGGGAGCCGTACACCGTCCAGCAGGACGACACGCTGTTCGCGTTCCAGCTTGGGTCTGGGAACACTGTCACGGTGGACGAAATCATTGCCGCGAACTGCCTGGACAGCCGCTATCTGAGCGTAGGCCAGCAGATTTACCTGCCGCCCGGCGCGGCGGAGAACGCGCCGCCGTCCAACCCTGCCGCGTCGCTGGGCGCGAGTGGAGCGCGCGGCCCGCGCACGCCGAACTGCCCGTGCACGATCGTGATCCCGGCGGGCTGGCGGCTGGAGCAGATCGCGGGTGCGATTGACGCGGCGCAGACGCTGTTCACCGGCGCGGATTTCCTGGACGTCGTCGGGCCAGGCGTGCAGACGCCATTTGACTTCACGCAAGAGCGCCCGCCAGGGACCTCGCTCGAAGGCTTCCTCTATCCCGGCACGTACACCGTTCAGAACGACACGACCGCCGAGCAGTTCCGCGACATGCTGTTGCAGGCGTTCGCCAGCAACATCGCGCCGAACGTGCGCGCGGATGCCGCCGCGAAGGGCGTCACGTTCTACCAGGCGCTGATCATCGCGTCGATCGTGCAGCGCGAGTCTCGCGTGCCGGAAACGCAGAAGTTAGTCGCCAGCATCTTCTACAACCGGCTGCGCGATGGCAATCGCCTCGCGTCAACCGTGCCAGTGTCGTATGCGCTGGGCGGGCCTGGGAACTGGTGGCCGCGCGTGACCGGCTCGAATATGGAAGTCGAGTCCCCCTACAACACGTACACCAAGCCCGGCCTGCCGCCGACGCCGATCAACAGCCCGGATGCGAACGCGATCCTGGCGACGGTCTACGCGCCGGAGACGGATTATTACTATATGGCGGGTGGCTGCGGGCGCGGCGCGATGTTCGCGCGGACCTATGAGGAACACCTGGCGAACATTCGCTGCGAGTAGCTATCCCCCCATCCTTCCGAGCTTCGCTCGGTTCCTTCCCCCACAAGGAGGGAAGGAAAAGAACCCGGCAGTCACCGCTCCCCTTATGTTGGAGGCAAAGGGCTGAGGGATGGGCCGCTCAGGGCAGGGTGAGACGCGGCGACCAGCGCGGAGCGCGCTCATCGGGCGGCGATTCTTCGAGCGCGACCGTGTCGATCGTCCACCCCTGTGGCTCGAACGTTTTTTGCATAGAGGCGATCAGGTGTGGGAAGACCGGCGCAGGCACGCGATCGGCCACCACGACGCGCGGCTCGAACGGGTCCGGCGCGTCCGCGCACGGCTCGACCAGTCCGGCCAGCGCGCGGGTCAGCGCTTGCCGCGCCGCGGCGACGCGCCCCGCCGGGGTCAGCGCCCACCCCGCCAGATAGCGGCGCGCTTCCATCACCTCGGCAGTGACTTCGGACAGCGTGACGTGCAGCGGCAACCGCTCGGCGGCCCAGGCGCGGAGTGCTTCTTCCAGCGCGTCGATCTGCTCGCAGCGGAACGGCGCGATCCATTCGAGCGTAGCGGGGGCGTCGCCGTTCAGGTCGTGCGCGCCGCGCGCCTCGGTGATGGCATCGCGCAGGTCGTCGGGCAGGGGGATCACTACGCGGAACAGGCATGGTGGCCCGGCAGGGGGGGCGGGTTCCGACTCGGATGCAGGCTCGGGTGATGCGGCGGGTGCGTCCGGCTCAGCGTCGAGCGCGGCGGGTCTGGCATCTGCCGGAGAATCGGCGTCGCGTGCGGCTGCTTCGGCCTGCAAAGCAGCTTCTTCCTCGGCGGTCAGCTCGATCGCGGGCTCATCCTCGATGTCCACCCAGGTGACGTCGTCTAACGGCTCGTAGACGATATCGTCGTCGGAGATCTCATCCCCGTAATCATCCAGGGGCGGCAAACGCAGCGGTGTGCTCATGGTGCTCGTCTGACACGTTTTCGGACGTTATGAACTCAACGCGGCGAACGTTACCAGCTTGATCCCTTCGGATTGCACGCACTCGCGGGTGGCGGCGTGCGTGAGATGCAGCAATTCTTCCTCGCGCGACTCGATCAGGGTGCTGACCGCGCGCAGCGGATCGTCTGCATAGCCCGGATGGCACATGATCTCGGTGATGCTGTCGTCCGGCAGCGTGGTCAGGGTAACCAGCAGCGCGGCGAGCGTGGGCCGCTCGGTCGAGTAGTCGAGCACCAGCGTATCGGGCCAGCGCGGGCGGGGACCGGCGTCGAGCGCAGCGCGCAGGGACTCGAGCAACGCGGGCAGGCGTTCTGGACGGAGACCGGATAGCATCTCGCGCACCAGGACGCCACTGTGCGCGTCTGGCTGGTCGAGCATCGGCGAGCGGATCGGCAGGCCATGTTCCACCGCGAGGTCACACACGGCGCGCAGCGCGGCGGGATGCAGGTAGGCGGCGTGATGGTGCGCGTCGAGGTGATCGGGCTTGCGCCCCACGCGGCGCGTGAACTCCTCGAACTGCGCCTCGATCTCGGCGCGCAGATGATCGGAGTCGAACGTCTCCATCGCGGCGGGCCAGGCGTGGATGGGGTAGAACTGACCGTTGTCGTCCACCAGGGACGGCACGCGCGCGGCCGGAAGCACCGGCCGCCCGGCGGTCAAGGTGAGATGCAGCCCCAGGCCGAGGTTCGGCGCTTCGGTTAGCGCCAGCTCCAGCCCGGCGGGCGCGTCCGGCAAGGTGATCATCACGCTGGTCGAGGTGACGATCCCTTTGCGGTGCGCCTCGACGATCCCCCGGTTGACGCCCGGCGTCAGGCCCAGATCATCCGCGTTGACGATTACCTGCTTCATTCGAGTCTCCTTAAAGCGGTTAGCCGTTAGCTGAAGAAACCTCACCCCTTAACCCCAGCCCCTTTTCCCCTCTCCATTCAATGGAGAGGGGCCAGGGGTGAGGTACTGCGTGCCGATGCAATATGCTTATGGCTTGCGAAAGCTCATCCGCCCGCTAGTCGCTAATCGCTAATTGCTCGCCGCTAATCGCTCCCTAAGTATGCGCGTCGAACGCATATTCTGCAAGTCAATTGCGTGGATTCGACGGGCGCGCGGCGGGGGATTCCTCGCGTGGATGCTTCGATTTTCCGGCGGGATTGTGTTACCCTTTGCACTCAGCAATCTTCAATTAGCCACCCAGACGAGGTGAAGGCATGTCGGATGAAGTGCGGGCGGCAGTCGAGAAGACAGCCGCACAGTTTCGCGAGATATTTATTGAGTCCAACCGGACGCAGTGGGACGCCGCGACGACCGGTACGCCCGAAGCGCTGGACGCCGCCGCGAAGGCTGAGGCCGCGTGGCTGCGCTTCTGGGCCGATCCCGAGGCGTATGAACGCTATCGCAAGTGGGACGAAGAGGGCGCGGCGGGCGACGATCCGCTGCTCAAGCGCGCGGTCCACATCCTGCACCTGCAATACGCGGACGGCCAGCGCGATCCGGCGACGATCGACGAGATGAGCGAGCTTTCGACCGCGCTCACCGACGCGTACACCAACTTCCGCGCGGATGTGAACGGCGAGCGCCTGACCGCCAACGCGATCCACAAGATCCTGGCGGACGAAACGAACTCCGAGCGCCGCCGCGCCGCGTGGGAAGCAAGCAAAGAGATCGGGCCGCTGGTGGCGGACAAGATCCGGCGGCTGGCGGAGCTTCGCAACCAGGCCGCGCGCAACATGGGCTACGATAACTTCCACCGCATGAGCCTGACGCTCAACGAGCTGGATCCCGATTGGCTCTACGGGCTGCTTGACGAGCTGGCCCAGAAGACCGAGCAGCCCTTCCTGCAGGCGAAGGCTGCGATGGACGCCGAGCTTGCCGAGCGCTTCAACCTGTCGCCGGACGAGCTGATGCCCTGGCACTACGCCGACACCTTCTTCCAGGAAGCGCCGATGGTCGGCGGGATGGACTTCAACAAACTGTTCGAGGGGCGCGATCTGGTTGACCTGGCGGTGGCGACGTATGACGGGCTGGGCATGGACGTGCGCCCGATCCTGGCGCGCAGCGACCTGTACGAGCGCGAGGGGAAGGACCAGCATGCGTTCTGCACGCATATCGACCGCGAAGGCGACGTGCGGATTCTGTGCAATCTCCAGCCCACGCTGCGCTGGATGGACACGCTACTGCACGAGCTCGGCCACGGCGTATACGACGCGTACATCCCGCAGAGCCTGCCGTGGATCCTGCGCGAAGTGTCGCACATCCTGACGACCGAAGCGATGGCGATGCTGATGGGCACGATGCCGTTCGACCGGGACTGGCAGGAGCAGGTGCTCGGCGCGTCGCCGGAAGACGCCCAGCGCGCAGCCGAAGACGGCGCGCGTCGCTTCCGCCTGGAAGAGCTGATCTTCGCGCGGTGGGTGATGGTCGTCGTCAACTTCGAGCGCGCGCTGTATGCCGATCCGTCGCAGGACCTCAACGCGCTGTGGTGGGAGCTGGTTCACAAATTCCAGCACCTGCGCGTGCCCGATGGGCGCGAGCAGCGGCCCGACTGGGCGACGAAATACCACATCGCGCTCGCGCCAGCGTATTATCAGAATTACCTGCTGGGGCGGATGATGTCGCTGCAGTGGGATCACTGGCTGCGGCAGAACGGCGGCGGGATCGTCGGGCGCGCCGAGGCGGGCGACTTCTTCCGCCAGCGGATCTTCGAGCCGGGCAACACCATGCCCTGGAACGAGCAGCTTGTGGCCGCGACCGGCGAAGGGCTGAATCCGGATTATTTTGTCGAGAAGTTCGCGTAGTCAATAGACTCAAGCGCGCACACGACTGAGGGAGCGACGCCCATGGACCGCACTGTACCGAAGACTGGCAGCGAAGAAATCGACCTGTATGTACGGACGATCTACTCGCTGCTGCGCTCGACCCGCGCCGTGCAGCTTGACGCGTTGATCGAAGCGCATATCGCGATGGCGTCGTCGCTGCACGTCAAAGCGCGTGAACCGGGGGTAGACGCGTCCGCTCTGTTCTATGCGGTCATGCGCCTGCCGGCGTGCATCACCGATGTGGAACTGGTAGTCCTCGGGCAGACGGACGACGTCTTCCGCGACTATGGCTATCAGGACGTGGACCGGTGGGAAGTGGTCACCGCCGCCGCGCGCCGCCGCCGGATGGCATATGATGGCGACAAGACGCTCGCCGTGTACGTTGCCAGCCGGTCAGACATCGACGATCTGATCCCGCTGCTGGTCGCTTACCAGATCGAGTGGAACAAGATCAACGTGCTGATGCAGTCGGTCAGCGCGCAGGCGGCGCTGGCGGCGTATGGCGCGGACCGGACGCTGTCGCGCACGACGGAGCTGGCCCGGCTGCTCGGCATTTCGCCGGATGAGCTTAGCCGCCTGACTGAAGCGTGGGGGCCGGAGATGGTCCCTACGCTCAAGAAAATGGCGAAGGGGCCGAAGCGTTTCTCGGTGCGACTGCTGGCGGGCAC
>CBINGT010000021.1:0-16303 GCA_966250245.1 uncultured Anaerolineae bacterium | reverse complement strand
AGCGTGCCATCTACAAACGCGATCGACGGGATGTTGTACGGCTGCTCGGGCAGCGGCTCATACGGCGCATAGCCGCTCTCGAAAACGCCGGTGCTGCCGCGCCCTGGCTCGGAATCCGCGATGTGCTCGAAGAAGCGCGCGTAGCGGCCCGCCCACGCAGGAACCGGCCGCCACTTCCGCGTGGACTGGCACACAGGCAGCACGTCGAGAATCCCGTCCCACCAGTCCTCGCCCGTCACCAACAGATCCGGGCGGGCGGCGCGCAGATCGGCCACCAGCGCATGCAACCCCTCGCGGATGTTGTGCTCCGGGTCGTTAATCCACACCTCGGGGCAGTCGAGAAACACGGCGTCGAGGTCGTAAGCGTCCAGCGTGGCGCGGATCTGGCGCGTCAGCTCGGCTCGCCAGGCGGGCGCGCCGATGTTCAGCCACGCCTGCCAGGTCGTGTCGCGCCCGCGCGAGACGTCCCAATCTGGCCGGTTGCCAGTGTAGATCGCGCCGGTCGGGCTTTTCATGCGCGAGGGCGGTCCGAACTGCTCGAACCCCGGCGTTTCCCAGGCGTTCGCGGACGTCACACCGAAGAACGGCATCAGGTGAACGCCCAGGCTCCGCGCCTCGTCCGCCAGCCGCGCAAAGCCGTCCGCCCCGCCGAGCAGCGGTTCCGGCCGGTAATCGCTATATTGCCAGTAGTAGCGACCTTCCCAGCCGGGCAGCAGCGCCAGAACGTGCTCGCCTGGCAGCCGCTCGGTGATGGCGCGCAGAATCTCGCGTGCGTCGTCGTAGGTGTTGAAAATGTAGCCGGTCCAGTGCATGCAGTGGATCGTCGCCACCAGGCTGATCCGCCGCGCCCAGTCGGGAACGTCTGCGCGCTGCTCCCAGGGCGTCAGGCCCATGTGCGCCTCGGCGAAGGCAAGCTGCGCCGCGCGGAACGCGTCGAGGTCGGGTGCGAGCACGATCACCCAATCCGGCACGTCGATATGCTTCCCGAAATAGCGCGCGTCTTCCTCGTGGATCAACTCGACGGCGTACTGCCCGGCCAGGGGACCGAACCGCTCCGCATAGACCGCAAACCGCTTGGCGCGGCCCTGCGCGTCCTCACAGCGCAGCCCGATCGTCCCGCCTTCGTGCCGCACAAACAGCAGCGGCAGGCGCAGGTAATTCGGATAACGCAGCAGCGCCCCACCTTCGGGCACCGGCTCCGGCTGGTCGAGCAGGTCGAGCACTTCGAGCCGCGCCAGCCCGCGCACCAGCACCTTGACACAGCGGATCGTGTGCGCGGCATCCGCGCTGATCGACAGCCGCAGCCCCGCGCCTTCCGGCTGGACGATCGCGGTCAGGCCGCCGGGCGCGCGGCGTTGCTGCCCGGCCCAGCTTAGCTCGCCGCAGATCAGCCGCCAGGCGTTCCCCTCGCGCGTGACGGTCGTCCGTTCCAGCGTCAGGCCATAGGTATTTTCCAGCGTGATCACCTGGAAGCTCAGCAGCCAGGGACCAAACGAAAAGACCGGATCGCGCGTGTCAAAGCTGTGGAACTGCATAGCGTCTCCCGATGACCCCCCAGGTGTACAGCGCCACGAGCAGATACAGCGCCGCGCCGAGCAACAGCGCCGTGTTGAACCCGTAACTCATCGCCAGGACGGTCGCCAGCGTGGAACCGAGCGTCGAGGCGACTGCGTTGGCGCCCCAGTGCGCCGGGATACCGCCTGGATCGATCCGTGCGGCGAGGCGCATCCCGCTCGGAAAGGCCACGCCCATCACGAAGCCGAGCGGCAACAGCAGCGCGACGGTCAGCGCGGCGCGCACCGCCAGCGACAGCGGCAGGGCGCGATCGATCAGCGCGGGGTAAAGCGCAGTCACCGCCAGCACGGCAAGGCCGGTCGCCAGCCCTGCCGCGAGGACCAGACGCGGGAGCCGGTGCACCGCGAAGCGCCCCGAGAACAGGCTCCCCGCGCTCGCGCCGAGCAGCATCCCGCCGATCACGGCGGTCAGCGCCAGGGCAGGCGCGCCGAGCAGCAGGTTAAAACGCTGAATGAGCGGGATCTCGACCAGCATGAACCCACCCCCCAGCAGCCCGAAATAGCCGAGCCACACCGCCCGCCGGTCCAACGACACCTGGCGCGGGTTCCACGTCACGACCACGAGCGCGACGTACAGCAAGCTCAGCACGACCACCGCGCGCAGCAGCGTATTCAACGCGGGCGGCAGGCCGGGATCAAGGTGATAGAAAAACGGCCGGTCGTCAGTGGTCGGAAAATAGTTGAACTCGTCGTTTCCGGCGATGTACTGCTCCAGCGACAGTTCGCCGGTCGCCAGCCCGCCGAGAAGCTGCTCGTGCGTGTGCGGCAGGTAGAGCACGCTCATCCCGCGCGACTCGACCAGCTCAAAGAGCGATTGCGAGCGCTCCGGCGTCCACGGCGCGCGGTCTACGGTGACGATCGCCGTCCGAGCCTGCGGATCGGTCGTGCGTCGCGTGGTGAGCGTCACCCGGTCCAGAGCCTCACGCAATGACAGGCCCTCGCGTTGCAGCATATCCAGCGCGCCGAGAAAAAGGCGGATGCCTTCCGGACCGTTGTGCGTCACCGCGCCGATCCGCCCGTCCTCAGTCAGATGATCCCAATAGGCCGCCAGCGCCTCGCGCGTGAAGATGTAGTTTTCTGCCAGGGCCGCCGCGCCGGGGGTCGCCGCCTGGCTGTAGACGAGGTTGAGGTAAATCAGGTCGTAGCGGTCGTCGGAGCGCTCGATGTAGTTGCGCCCATCGGTGACGGCGGTCGTCACGCCCGGCAGGCGGAACACGTCGCCCGTGTAATCGGCGTAATCGTTGGTCAGCTCGACCATTGTCGGGTTGATCTCAACCGCCGTGATCGCTTCCGCGCCCGCCAACCGCGCCTGCACCACATCCTTGCCCGCGCCCGCGCCGAGGATCAGCACGCGCTCCGGCGATGGCGCGATCGCGAACGGCAGATTGTCCACGTTTTCCTCAAGCCACGCGGCCTCGTCGGGATTGGCCGGGTCGTAGCGGACCATCACGCTCCCTGCGCCCGCGTCGGTGAACACATAGCGCAGCGCCTCGTCCGCGATGCGCACCAGGTCCACCCGCGCGAAGGGGCTCCAGCGGGTATCGAGCACTTCCGCCTCGGCGGCCGGGTCTTGCAGCACGTGCGTCATCGTCTTGTCGGGCGGTGCGTCCTGCAAGCGCGCCGGGTCATACTCGACCGCGCCGGACAGCGCCAGTCCGACTCCTAGCGCGACGAGCACGCCCGCGCCCGCCATCAGACCGCGCCAGCGCCACGCCAGCAGGCACGCCGCCAACCCCACGACGGCTGCCAGCGCCAGGATGTTTCCGAACGCGCCAACCGCCTCAACCAGCGCCAGCGCGCCAACCAGCCCCAGCACCGCGCCGAACAGGTCCGCCCCATAAAGCAGCGCGCTATGCGAGGCGTAGCGCGCGAAGATCGTCGCGTTCAGCCAGCCGAGCAGCACGAACGGCACCAGCCCCAGACCGGCGGCAAGCGCGATCCGGCTCGCCGAGCGGATCGACGCCAGCGCGATCGCCACGCCGATCAGCGCCACGCCGAGCGCGATCGCCGCGCCACCGAGCGCGACCCCGTCCGCGCGGAATCGCGTCACATGCCCGATGGCCGCGCCGATCCCCAGGCCGAGCACCGCCAGCGAGACGATCAGAAAGACATAGTGATACTGGAAAATAAGCGAGAACAGGCGGGTGAGCGCCACTTCGTAGGCCAGAGCTACGGCGGCGAGCGCCAACAAGGCGCCCGCCACCCGAAATCGCTCTCCGTCGGCGCGAAAATGATCTGTCAAAGCGACCGCTATCCCTTGAGGCCGGTGAGCTGGATGCCCTCGATGAAATATCGCTGCAAGAAGAAGAACAGGATGATAGTCGGCGCGATCACCACAGTCGACGCCGCCATCAACACCTCGTAGTTGGTCGTGAAATGCCCCTTAAACAGGTTCAGGCCAAGCGTCGCGGTGAACTTGCTCGGGCTGTTGATAAACACATACGGCGTGAAAAAGTCGTTCCACGAGCCGAGGAACGTGAAAATCGCCATCGTCGCCAGGGCGGGCGTGCTCAGCGGCAGGACGATGCGTGTCAAAATCTGCAACGTGCTCGCCCCGTCGATCCGCGCCGCCTCTTCCAGCTCCACCGGGATCGACATGAAGAACTGGCGCAGCAGGAAGATGAAGAACGCGTTGCCGAAGAACGATCGCAAAAACAGCGGCCAGAGCGAGTCGATCATGCCCAGGTTGCGGAAGATCTCGTACACCGGGATCAGCGTCACCGGGAAGGGCAGCATCAGCGTGCTGAGCAGGATCGCGAACAGGATGTTTTTCCCCGGCGCGCGCAGCCGCGCAAACGCATAGGCGACGACGGTGCACGACAGGAAGTTGCCGATCAGGTTCAGCACCACGACGATGCCGGAATTGCGGAAGAACGTCAGGAAGTTCGCCCCGCCGATCGAAGCGGTCAGCGCGCGGCGATAGTTCTGTATGCGCAGGTGCGGGCGCGTGTTGCGCTTCAGAGCGTCGCCATCGGCCTCGAACGCGTCCGGGATGTCGTCCAGCGGAACCAGCAGCGCCATCTCCTGCGGCTGGCTGAACAGCGCCACGTCGATGATCTCGCCGTATTCCTCAAACCCCTCTTTGATGCGGATGATGCCGCCGCCCCGCACGCGCATCGACGTCTGATCTTCGGTCAGCTTGGCGAGCGGGCCGAGCCGGATGCCCTCGGCATATTCGTCGGGCAGGATGATCGTCTCGCCACTGACGGTCAGCAGGCCGACGACATCCTGCGGATCGCCTTCTTCCGGCTGCCAGGTGTAGCGCGGCAGCGTGAGGTTCGGGCGCGTGAACGGCTCGTCCAGCGGCGTAAGCTGCGCGTTCGGCACGGTAAGCGCGTGCTCCGTGATGATGTCCAGCTCCAGCACCGGCTGCCAGCTTTCGTCGCTCACGTTGACGTATTGCGTGCCGGACTCGTCGCCTGCGATGGTCACGATGTCGAGCTCGGTCGCGCCGATCGCCACGCTTCCGGCCGGTTCAATCTGATCCTTCAGCGCGATCGTGGCGTGCTCGGCGACCTCGGGCGTAGACACCACTACCAGCTCGCTTTCCGGCCCCAGCTCCAGCACCTGCCGCGTCTCGCCGTCGATCTCGACCTCGCGCGCCTGCAAGCGAACGTCCTGTAATTCCACATTGACGCGGTCGGCGGTGCGCAACACCGTCAGCGGCATGACCCGCGCGGTGGTCAGCTTATCCAACTCGATCACCGCCAGATCGTCGCCCGCGCGCCCGATCGCTACCACCTCGCGCGCGCCTTCCGGGCTGTTCCATGTCCGCACGTTGAACGGCACGTTCGCCTCGCCAACCTCGCGCGTCGTGGCGGCGGTAAGCTGGTCCTGCGGCACCGTGATCATGTGCTGTTCGAGGTCGCTAATGCCCACCACCGACGTGTAGCGTCGCCGCCCCAGCCGGATTACGGTGGTTTCCTCGCCGTTCCGCTCCACTGTGTAGGTGTTGATCCCGGTGTTCTCGTTCCCGGCCTGCACCTGGATCCACTCCTGCGGGATCCAGATCGGCGGGCGGGTGAAGATCTGCCACTCCGGCTTGAAGCTGGCCGAGAGCATCCACAGCAGCGGAAACAGCATGAAGCACGCGCCGAGGATCAGCAGCACGTAGCTGACCGCCAGGCGGATGCGCCGGAAACCCGTCTGCCCAAAGCGGGACGGGCGAAGCTGGTACGCCTCAAGCTTGGAACGCTGCGCCGGAGACGTGCTGTCGACGGCCATGCTAATCCTTCGCTTCCGACTCGTAATACACCCACAGCGCCGACGAGCGGATGACGAGCAGCGTCAGCGCCATGATCACTGCGAACAAAAACCACGCCATCGCCGAGGCATAACCGAAATGGATGAAGCGGAACGCCTGGTTGTACAGGTTCAGCACGTAGGTCAGCGTGGCGTTGTTGGGGCCGCCTGCGGTCAGCACCAGCGGACCCTCGAACACCTGGAACGCGCCGATCAGCCCCAGCACTAGGTTGAAGAAGATGGTCGGCGTCAGCATCGGCACAGTCACGTGGCGGAACTTCGCCCACTCGCCCGCGCCGTCGATCTCCGCTGCCTCGTAGAGCGACTGCGGGATGCCCTTCAGCCCGGCGAGGTAGATCACCATCTGCCCGCCGATGCTCCACCAGCTCATCAGAATCAGCGAGGGCAGCGCCCAGGTGGGGCTGGCGATCCAGCCGGGGCCGCGAATCCCCACCATCGCCAGCAGTTGGTTGACGAGACCGTATTCCGGGTTGAGCAGATAGGTCCACATCACGGCGACGGCCACGCCGCTGACCATCGTCGGCAGGAAGTAGATCGTGCGCCAGAAATTCACCCCGCGCAGGCTTTGCGCCAGGATCATCGCCACCACCAGCGCGAACAACGTCCCGGCAGGCACGCTGCCCAGCACATACAGCACCGTCACCTTGAACGACTGCCAGAACAGGTTGTCACGGGTGAACATCTGGACGAAGTTGTCGAAACCGACCCACACCGGGGCCGAGCGCAGGTTGTAGCGCGTAAAGGCGAGGTAGAACGAGCGCACCATTGGGTACGCGATGAACCCGACAAACCCGATCACCCAGGGCAGGATCATCACGTAGAATGTGAGCGCTTCCTGCCGCCGCATCGGGCTTTTGCCAAGCCAGCGCAGGTAGGCAGGCGGGCTGTCGACAGTTGGTTGCGCGGTGGTCACAAGACCTCCTGCGGAATACTCTACCAGTGGGAACCGCCTTCCGGCGGCAGGCGAGCATCTGGGACGATCGCTCCCCGGCAAGCGTCACCAGGGAGCGATCGCAGGTTCACACGATCAGCCGTTTACTCCACTGGCCGTGCAAGGCACTCCTCGGAGTTAGCGGCGATCTCGTCCAGGTACGGCTTCGGGTCGACGCCCGCGCCCTCATCGCCGAGCAGCAACTCGAGCAGGTCAACAACGCCTTCCTCGATGCACTCGACGTAGTGCGGGTTCAGCGCGTCATCATGCACGCCGACATGCTCCGCTTCGGCCAGGAAAACGCCGAAGAACGGGTGCTCGGTCATCCCAAGCTCTTCCATCAGCGGGCGGTACGACGACAGCGCATAGCCACCGCCGTAAGCGCGCTGGCCCGGCTCGCTCGCCAGCTCGCGCAGCAGCAGCCACGCTTCTTCGGGGTGCTCGGTTCCGGCATTAATGCCAAAGCCCGCCCAGCAGATCGTGCTCTCGCGGAAGCCATCTTCACGCGAAGGCGGCGGCACAGCCGCAAACGACAGGTTCGGGTTCTCGGTCCACGAGGTGTAGAACCACGGGCCGTAGAACATGTACATCGCCACGAACCCATCGCCCATCATGTTGCCCTCGAAGGCATCCATCGTCGACAGCGAAGGCGCGACGTGATACTCGTGCACCAGGTCGCGGTACCACTCAAACGCGGCGACCGCTTCAGGGCTGTTGATGTAGCCCTCAGCCGTAGTGCCGTCCGGGCTGATGGTGTGCGTGCCAAAGGTGAACAGCGCAGTCTGGAAGGCGCGCGCCCACGTACCCTCGGTACGCACGCCATATTGGACGATATTATCGGGGTCAAAGTCTGGGCTGAGCGCGTTGTTGCCATTCGCGTCCAGCGTCATTAACTGCGCATAGTAGAGCAGATCGTCGTAGGTCCATCCCTCTTCCGGCAGCTCCAGACCGGCGGCTTCCAGCATGCCGGTGTTGATGATGCTGACGGTGGTGGCGTAGTCCTTGTTCATGAGGTACTGGACGCCGTCGATCGCACCCACGCCCAGAATTTCGGGATAGTAGTCGTCGAGGTTGATGCCGTTTTCCGGATCCGCGATGAAGTCGTCCAGCGGCATCAGAAAGTCTTTCATCAGGCCGAGAAAGCCAGAGTCGACCATCACGACGTCCGCAGCGGTCCCGGCGGCGAGCTGGGTCAGCAGCTTGACGTGCGCGTCGTCTCCAAGCGGCTCGTTCACGACCGAGATGTTAGGATACTTCTCCATGAAGCCGTCGAGGACGACCTGCGTCACCCGTGCGGCGTTCTCGTCGTCCCAGGTCGCCAGGCGAAGGCTCACCTGCTCGTCCTGGGCGGCCGCCGGGGCGAACGCCAGGAGCGTCGCGCCGATCACCAGAATCAGCGCCACGCTTAACGAAAGTTTGTGCGACATAAGGGCCTCCTATGCAAAAAGACTGCCGGACAACGCGCCTCTCGCGAAAAACCAGGGAGTGGAATCGAGGCGAGAGAATCACACGATCCCCACGGCAAGCTATTTCTTCTTTCCCCAATGGGTGAAACTACGGAAGCCAGTGGATGCGACTGCTGTCCCTCCTTCCCAGGCCCGATCAAGGAAGAGACGCTAGAGATCAATTTATTACGTATAAAGAACTTGGACCGACTATAGCACGCTTTTTTTCGCGGCGTCAAGACCATATAATGATTTTTCGTGCTCTTACAACAGGGAGCAGCACATGAGCGAGAATCGCCCAGGGCCGTTTATTACAGCGGGGCGGCTGCTGTGGCAGAGCGCCGATGCGGTCGTGCGGATTAACATGCTGTGGTTCGCGCTCACCGTGATCGTGGTCACCGCGCCGCAAGCGCTCGCCGGACTGTACACCTACCTGCACAAGCTGGCGCAGGAAGAAGACTTCCCCACCTTCGACGACTTCTGGCAAGGGTTCCGCTCCCTGGCCGGACCGGCGTGGCGGTGGGCGGTGCTCAACCTGGCGGCGGCGATCATCCTCGCGGCGAACCTGATCTTTTACCGCTCAATCGACGCCACCGCCGCCAGCGTGCTGTTCTGGTTCTGGGCGGTTGTGGGCGCCAACTGGTTCGCGCTGCAGGGATACGTCTTCCCGCTGCTTCTGCTTCAGGAACAACCTCGCATCCGCACGGCGCTGCGCAATGCGCTGGTGATCTACCTGCGCCACCCGCTGCGGACGGTCTTCCACGCCTTGCTCGCGGTGGGGATCGCGATCGTCAGCACGGTCGCGCTGCTGCCGTGGGTTCTGTTCACTGGCGCTGCGCTGGCGATGCTGGGCGTTCAGGTGGTGGCAAACAGTGTGCGCCTGGCGCGCGAAAACCAGCGGAGCAACTTGACACCACGTTAAGACCAATGTTTAATACGTAACAATTCGCTATCTCATCCGCAGATTTCAGGACATGAGCCGAAAACGCGTTACTCAGGCGGACGTCGCTCAGCGTGCCGGCGTATCTCAGGCTGCCGTTTCCCAAATCCTCGGCGGGGACCCGGCAGAAGTGGCGGCGTTTCGCGACTCGACCCGCCAGCGCGTGCTGCAAGCCGCGCAGGAGCTTGGCTACGCGCCGAGCATGCTCGCCCGCGCCCTGCGCACCAATCGCACAATGACCATCGGCGTGATCCTGCGCTGGATCACGGACGAGCTTTCGCTGCGTGTGGCGCGCGGCATTCAGACCGTCGCGCACGAGCGCGGCTACACCATTCTGATCGGGGACACCGAGCAAAACGCCCAGTTGGAAACGCGCCTGCTCGACCGTTTCTCGCAGCATCAGGTCGACGGGCTGATATTTATTGATAGCTGGTCAGACCTCGATTACCTGTTCGAAAGCGACGACTACCCCCCGACGATCGCCGTCAACCTGCGCAATTCGATGGGCCCGCGCAACTGCGTCGCGATGGACCACGTCCGCGCCGGATACGAGGCGACGCGCCACCTGCTCGACCTCGGCTACCGGTTGGTGGCGCACATCAGCGGGCCGGAAGACTGGGACGCCGCGCAGGAACGTCTGGAAGGGTATCGCCGCGCGCTAGAAGATTACGGGATCCCGTTCAATCCCGATCTGGTCATTCATGGCGACTGGAAGATGGAAACCGGCATGGCCGCGACCGATCGCCTGCTGGATCGCTTCCCCCAACTGCGCGCGATCTTCTGCGCGAACGATATCCTCGCGGCCGGGGCGCTTCATACTGCCATGCGGCGCGGGCGGCGCATCCCGCAGGACCTCGCGCTGGTTGGCTACGACGATCGCCGCTTCGCCCGCTACCTCTACCCCGCGCTGACATCCTACGCCCTGCCGCTGAACATGATGGGCCAGAAAGCGGCGCACCTGCTGATTGACGGGTTGCTGGCGAACGGCGAGACGACCGTCCCCTCGATCGCCGTGCCGGGAACGCTCTCCGTGCGCGCGTCGTGCGGCTCGTTGCCGGTGCCTGGCGGCCTGCCCTGATCGGCTCTGGCAGAGCTAGGAGCAACGCATCAACACGCGTCACGATGTTTCGCGCGACAACCGGCGATATAATGAAGGGCTGTTGCCTTGAGCGCTTTTCGCTAACGGCGAGCCGCTAATTGCCGCTCTGTGCTCTTTCAAAAGGACAAACGCTTGATGTCAACGCGACATTCCGTCACCGTCGGCAGCGCGCGCTTTAGCCTGCTGACACCGAACCTTCTGCGCCTGCAATATGCGCCGTTCGACGACCGCCCGTCGATGCGCGCCCTCACCCGCCCCGAGGCGCAACCCTTCGCCGATGTGCGCCAGACCGACGGCGGGACCGTTCTCTCCAGCGAGCATTTCACCATCACCTACCGCGCCGGGGAATCGTTCGGGCAGGAGTCGCTGCGCATCGAGTGGCGCGCGGGTGGGCTATCGGGCACATGGATTCCCGGCATGAAGGACGCCGCCAACCTGGGCGGGACATTCTTCAGCATGGACAACATCAACGAAGACCTCGTCGCGCGTGGCGTGCACCCCGCCGGGCTGGACGAAGACCTGATTGAAGCGGACCTGCTCTATAACCCCTGGAAGCTGCTCACCGTGCTGAAAGAGGATCTCGCGCAGACGCAGGGCGGGCGCTATCCGCTGGTACGCCCGATGACCGGCCGCGCCGCACGCCATCACTGGCACGAGCTAAGCGACGAAGCGCGCCACGTCTTCGAGCAGCGCCTGCGCTATCCGGCGGGGATCCTCAGCCGGGCCGGATACTTCCTGATGAACGACAGCCGCTCCGCCCGGCTCGATCCGGAGACGGGGTGGCAGGCCGGTCCGCCGCCCACGGGCGCGCAGGACTGGTATTTCTTCGCCTACGGGCACGACTACGCCCGCGCGCTCGAAGACTTCATCACCCTCTGCGGGCGTATCCCGATGCTCCCGCGCTGGGCGTTCGGTTACTGGTACAGCTATTGGGCCGACGTCGGGGACGAGGAACAGCGCGCGCGCATCGAGCGCCACAACGAGCTCGATCTGCCGCTTGACGTCTACGTGATCGATATGCAGTGGCATACGCCATCGCACTGGTGTGGTTTCGACTGGAATCCGGTGCTGTTCCCCGATCCGCGCGCCGCGCTCGACTGGATGCACGCGCAAGGCGTCCGCGCCACGCTCAACCTGCACCTCGACGGCGCGCCGTGGGACACACGCTGCCTGCCGGAAATTGGCGTGGCGCTCGGCAAAGACTTCACCGAGCAAATCAACGCGTTCCACGCGCCCGATCCCACGACGCCTACCGACAAGGTCAAAGGGACGCACGACGACCTGTGGACCTTCGACTTCGGCAATCAGGCGGACGCAGATGCCGTGTTCGAGCACCTGATCGCGCCGCTGTACGAAGACGGCGCGGATTTCCTGTGGCTGGACGGGCAGAACGGCACGACACCCGGCATGAACAACCAGCTTTGGACCAACCACCTCTTTTACACCGATCTGGCGAAGCGCCGTCCGAACGAGCGCCCGATGATCTTCAGCCGCTACGGCGGGCTGGGCGGGCACCGCTACCCGATCGGGTTTGCGGGCGACACAGTCGCGGACTGGGGCACGCTGGAGCACGAGGTCGAGTTCACGGCGCGGGCGGGCAACGTCGGGCAGGTCTATTGGAGCCACGACCTCGGCGGGCACATGCACGGCTTCGAGGTGCCGCAGACCGGTATGCCGATGGACCCGGAGCTGTTCATCCGCTGGGTGCAGTTCGGGATGCTCTCGCCTATCGCACGCGTGCACAGCACCTATGGCAACGTGCGCGAGCCGTGGGCATACGGCGAGGTGTTCGTCGACGCGTTCCGCGAGGTGGCTCACCTGCGCATGAGCCTACAGCCGTACTTCTACCACCTCAGCGCCGAAGCGTACCAGCGCGGTCTGCCGATCTGCCGCCCGCTGTACCTGCACTATCCCGAGGACGACGGGGCGTACACCTATCTGAACGAGTACCTGCTCGGCGATCGGCTGCTGGTCGCGCCAATCACCGCGCCGGGCGGGCTGCGGGATGTCTATCTGCCGCCGGGGCACTGGTGGGCGTGGCTGCCGGAAGGCACGCACGCCGGGGGCGGCGAGCCGCTGTTGAGCGGAAGCCGCACCGTGACCGTCCACGCCGCCTTCTCGCAGATCCCGCTGTACAGCCGCGCGGGGAGCATCCTGCCGCGCCAGAAACCGACGCCGCGCACGCCCCTGCCGGTGCCCGAAGAACTGGTGCTCGACCTGTTCCCGAACGCGCCCGGCACGACGACCAGCGACACCCTCGCGCTTTACGAGGACGACGGGCACTCGACGGCGTATGAGCGGGGCGCGTTCTCCCACCTGCCGCTGCACTACACCGCGAACGACGAGACGCTCCACCTGCACGCCGAGCCCATTGAGGGCAGCTACGCGGGCATGCCGGAGACGCGCAGCTTCATGGTGCGGGTGCGGTTCGCGCAAAAGCCGCGCGAGGTCACGCTGGACGGCGCCGCGCTGCCTGCCGAGGCGTGGTCGTGGGACGAGAATAGCGCCCTGCTGACGATCCCGCTAGGTGCGCGTTCGGTCCGCGAGAGGTGGACAGTCGACGTGAAGCGGTGAGATCATTCCCCTCACCCCCTGCCCCCTCTCCCTCTGCGATTTCATCGCGGGGCGAGGGGACCAGCGCTGGCGCATCAAGTCCCTCTCCCTGAGCGCTTCGCTTCGGGAGAGGGACTTAAGGTGAGGGCCGTTTGCGAATCGGCATCGAGACAAAAACACACGGCGGCGGGATTGCTCCTGCCGCCGTGTGTTGTTGTTCAGAGTGCGCGCAAGCGCGCTTCCCTGCTAGACCTCGAGGTCCTGGATCAACCGCTGGCCCTGGCGCATGACATCCGCCAGCGACGCCTGGTCGGTCAGGTACAGCGACGCGAGGTCTTCGACCAGCGTCTGCGCCTCGACGATGCGCGGGTGGAACGGACGCGGCGCCGGGACACCGGCCTCACTGTACACGCCCATGGCTTCGAGCAGCGGGTTGCCCTCGTCCGCCATCGCCTCAAGGATCGACTTGCGCGGCATCACGAACCACGACTGGCCGCGCGCCAGGATCGGCGCATTCTCCGGCGAGGTGATGAACTTGATCAGTTCTTTGGCGCCTTCCTTGTTGGGCGCCGCCACCGGGATCGTCCAGCCCCAGCCGCCGACCCAGCTCTTGCTCCCTGCCGGGCCAGCCGGTGGCAGCTCGATCTTGACCTTCTCCGGCGCGAACCAGTCGGTATTCCCCTCGGCCACGCCCTGGAAGAACGGCCACTGGCGCATGAACGCCACGCGGTCCGCCATGTAAAGCTCGTTCTGAGCGTTGTAGTCCTGGTTGAGCGCCGTCTCCGGGAAGATCTGGTGCGTGTGGATCATGTCGTACAGGAACTGGAACGCGGTCGCAGTCGGCTCGTCAAAAGCGAAGATGTCGCCACCGGCCTGCGTCGCAAGATACGCCAGATACACATACAGCAGCCCTGGCTTGGCGAGGCCGTCAGTCGTCGCCCAGATGTCATTCGCCGGATCCGCGATCTCCTTGCCGACCTCGACCATTTCTTCCCAGGTGGTCGGAACGGGCAGATCGCGCTCGGTCAGCCAGTCGTTGCGGGTGAAGAAGTAGCCGATCGCGAACTCGTGCGGGAAGCGATAGCGCGTGCCGTCGAAGCTATGCCACACTTCGATCGTCTCGTTCATGCTCTCGGGGAAGTCCGCCCAGGTTTCTTCGGGGATCACGTCGTCCAGCGGCTCAAGCCAGCCCGCGCGCATAAAGCCGGGGGCGCTCTCGTCCGCGTCGCTGACGACGTCATACGGGCTGTTGCCTGCCGCGTAAGCGGTGCTCAGGCGCGCCTGCATGTCGATACCGCTGGCCGGGCCGCCTTCGAGCACGACCTTCAGGCCGGTTTCTTCCTCAAACTTGGGCAGAATTTCTTCGAGCGCGGGATGCGCGAATTCCTGCACCGCCAGGACGACCTGATCCTGCGCGCGAACGACGTTCGGCGCAAAGATCCCCTGAGTCTTGAAGTGGCCGCTGACGCCGAACGCCGTTCCGGCCAGCGCAGCCCCGGTTCCCTTCAGAAAAGTACGGCGTGAAAAACCTTTCTTGGCCGTCATGTTATTACTACTCCTTTTAATCTGAACAGAAAACGTCCAAACCATTAACTGCGCGGCGGGTGTGTTGCTCATCCGCCTGGACATGCGACGGAATTCGCGATCCTGACCTCCCTTCGTGTGGTCAAAGGGTTAGCCATACCGGCACTGCTTCGCCTCGTCCACGAAGGCGCGCAGAAGCTCCGGCTCGGCGTCAAAAAAGTGGTCGGACGGGCAAAGGATGTAGCCGCCGCCCGCGCCTGCCGCCTCAAAGCAGCGGCGCACTTCGGCGCGCGTTTGCTCCGGCGTGCAGCCTATGAAAAAGTGGTATTGATCGAACCCGCCGATCATGCACACGCGATCCCCGATGCGCTGCTTGGCCTCGGCCAACCGCGTATCGCCGCCCATGTCCGGCGGGGTGAACGTCTCCATCGCGTCGGGGTTCATGTCCGCGATCCGCTCCAGGAACGGCATCATCCCGCCGCAGGTGTGGTAGACGATGCGCTGCCCGACGGAGTGCGCAAGCTCGATCAGCTCGGCGTCGTACGGTGCGACGAACTCGTCGAAGATCTTGGGCGAGATCACGGTCGAAGACGCCGCACCACCGCCCAGTTCAAGCACGTCATAGCGCGCGCCTTCCAATGAGCGGATAAACGTCTTTTTGCGCTCCTGCAAAATCTTCAACAGCTCGTGCACCCATTCGGGATCGTCATACGTCGCCAGGATCAGTTGTTCCGTGCCGACCAGCTCAACCGCATCCTGCCAGCAGCCCGGCTGCCCGTACACGTCGAAATAGGCAATGTGCCCGCGAATCAGCGCGCCCTCGCCTACCTCGTCGGCTACGGCGTTGACCTTCTCGACGTCGCATTTCGGGTGCGTGACGTACTTCGCGATCAGGTCGATGTCGCGCGGCTGCTTGATCAGCGGCTCGACGACCCAATCGGTGTACTGGTTGCCCTGCAACACCATCGACAGCGTGCCGCCCGGCGTCACGAAGTTGTAACGGGTCGTGCGATATTCCTGGTTTGGGATCGGCTCCTGCTCAATGCGCCACTCGTCGGAGACGACGCGGTGCGTCAGGTCGAGCGGGTGAACCGTCGTCTGCGTCGGGTCATGGTATTCGCCGCGCGACTCGTCCGCCTTGTACGGCACAACCCAGCGGATCGGGTCGAAGCCGAACTCATCGAAGAAGTCGCGGTAGTCCATCCCGCCCAGGTACTTGTCGAGAAAATAGCCCTGGACGTGGTGCGTCGTCACCGGCAGGCGATCGGGCTGGCCGCCTTCCAGCGCGGTGACCATCCGCTGCTTAGGCGACATCTCAGTCATGCGCGCGACGCTCCTTCCGGTACAAACTCCACCGTCACTACCTCACCGCCGCGCACGTCGAGCGTCACGCCGCCGTTGTCCAGTGACAGCGCTTCCTGGCGATCCTCGGCAAGGTTGGCGCGATACGCCTCGCGCACCGGCAGCCCGCAGCGAATCGTGCCGCTCACCGGCTCTCGCGTGACGTTGTAGCAGCGCACGATCAGCGTGTCGCGCTCGCTACGCCGCACCGCGCTGAGCACCAGCGCGCCCGGCTCGACGCTGACGACGCGCAGCTCCGGCGGCAGCGTGCCTCCGCGCGGCCACGGGATCGCCCGGATGCGAGCCGGATCGTCGCGCGTGATGTTCATCTCGCGCAGTTCCAGGCCGGGGTGCGTGTCCGCGCGGCGGACCAGCATCGGCGCGTTGAAGGCGTAAGCGACCGGGTAGACCTCACGCCAGTCGCCCGCGTGGGGCAGGATCGCGTACTCATAGCGGTACGTGCCGAGGCATTGCGCGCCCGGCGTCGGCACCAGCGGTCCCGCCGCGATCCGCCGCACCCACAGGTCATCTCGCGACAGCCAGCCGACCGCGCGCAGCAGCGTCAGCGCGATCGTCCCGTTCTCGGTCACCTCGACTGACGGCAGCCCGCGATTGAGAATCGCCAGCCCGCGC
>CBINGT010000020.1:0-16465 GCA_966250245.1 uncultured Anaerolineae bacterium | reverse complement strand
CCATCCGCGATGAAGATATGCCCGCTCATCTCTCCGCCGAGCAGCGCACCTTCCTCGGCCATCTTCGCCTTGATCAGCGAGTGCCCGCTAATCCAGATCAGC
The DNA here is from genome assembly GCA_966250245.1 of uncultured Anaerolineae bacterium. Taxonomy (GTDB): domain Bacteria; phylum Chloroflexota; class Anaerolineae; order Aggregatilineales; family Aggregatilineaceae; genus DYGX01. The sequence continues at coordinate 16,363 of CBINGT010000020.1, read as the reverse complement.
GGCTTGCCGCCTGCACGCTCGACCTCGTCAAACAGCACCTGCGTGGTGAGCACATCCGCCACCACCGTCGCGCCGGGGTGACGCGCCAGCGTGTCCCGCGCCAGCAGGATCAGCACGCGATCGGCTGGGATCGCGTTGCCCTGGTCATCCACCACGCCGACACGGTCCGCGTCCCCGTCGAACGCCAGCCCCAGGTCGGCGCCTTCCTGCTTGACCCGCTCGCACAGGTCGCGCAGGTTGGCGGGCACCTGCGGATCGGGCTGGTGGTTCGGATAGCTGCCGTCCGGCTCGCAGTACAGGCAGGTGACCTGATGGCCGAGCGCTTCCAGCAGCGGCACGCCGAACACGCCGCCCATGCCGTTCCCCGCGTCGACCACGATCTTCAGCGAGCGCTCGCGCCCGAGCTTTTCGGTCGCCATGGCGAGATAGCGTTCTCGCACGCTGTCGTCGGTCTGCACCTGTCCGTGGCCCTCAGCCAATTCGCCGCGCTCGATCATCTGGCGCAACGCTTGGATCTGCTCGCCGTAGAGGTTGTCTTTGCCGATCGACAGCTTGAATCCGTTCTGGTCCGGCTTGAGGTGGCTGCCGGTGATCATCATGCCGCCGATGTTGCCCGCCTCGACCGCGCACCAGTACACCAGCGGCGTAGCGACCATCCCGATATCCGTCACGTCACACCCGGCGCGCGCCAGCCCGGCGATCGCCGCCTGGGCCAACGCGGGGGAGCTATGCCGGTTATCGCGCCCGACAATCGCCGCACGGACGCCTTGTTTCTGCAAATACGTGCCGAACGCCTGCCCGATCGCTTTCGCCGCCGCCTCGGTGACCACCTCTCCGGCGCGGCCGCGAATGTCGTACTTTTTGAAAATGCCCGGCTCGATCACGCGCGTAGCTCCTTTGGCCCGCGATGCCGAATCACCTGCTCCACCCAGACGCGCGTCGCATCTGGCACGTCCTCATGCACGACGGTCGTGGGACCGATCTCGCTGTCCCGGCCGATCTTCACGCCCGGCATGGTCATCACGTTCACGCCGATGAAAGCGCGCTTCCCCGCGATCAGGCCGAGCTTGTCGCGCCCGCTGTTGAGCCGCTCGCCCTTCACGGTCGACTTGACCGGTCCCTGGTCAATGCGGAGATTAGCCGTCGTGCAGCTTGCGGACAGGTTCACGCCATCGTCGAGGATCGAGTCGAGCACCTGGCAGACGTGTGTGTGCACGCCCTCGCCCATGTAGCTGCGCGCCACCTCGGTCGCATAGCCGACGACCGATCGCGCGCCGACCATCGACTCCCGCACGAGCGCGCCGTTGCCGACGATCGCGCCCTGCCCGATGTACGCCGGGCCAACGACCGTCGCGCCGTGGAACAGCCGCGCGCCGCTGTCGATCACCACGTTCCCCTTGATCAGCACGCCTTCTTCGATCAGCGCGTCGGGCGCGATCTGCGGCTCGTCAATCTGCGACAGCATCCACTGCATCACATCCAGCACGTGCCACGGATACTTGATCGCGCGCCACGGCCCGTCATAGGTCACCGCCTGGAAGCGGTGCGAGCGCATCAACGCCGCCATCGCACGCTCGTAATGGTCGTCGGTGGGGATGTCGCGCGCGTATTCCGCTTCAATCGCGTCGAGCAGCAGGCTTGAGTCGGCGTGGATGTGCGCCACAATGCTGACCAGGTCACTCGGCTCGTTGCCCGCGCCCGGCTTTTCGAGGATGTCCGTAATCCGCCCGCCGTCGCCCAGCACCAGATAGCCGCCGGGGAAGTATTCCGTCACACGATACCCGGCCAGGTAGCCCTGCGCCGCGCCGGACTCATACGCCGTGAGCATCCGCTCGTGCAGCGACACGTCGGTCACGTCATGCACCTGGGTGATGTACAGCGAACGCGAACCGTTATTTAGCACGCTCCGCAACTGAAGCAACGCATCGCCCATGCCCTTCGGCTCCGGCTGGACGACCACCTTCACGGACAACCCTGGCACCGACCCGGCCAGCTCGCGGATCACGCTCTCGTTCTCCGGATTGGCGACGATCACGGCGTCCGTCAGGCCCAGCTGGTGATAGCGCGCAAGCTGGAAGCTGAGCAGCGGCTGCCCCATGAACTTGATCAGCGACTTCTCTTCCAGCGGCCACAGGCGGGAGCTAGCTCCCCCCGCCAGGATAACCAACAGCGGTGATGACACGTTCTTCTCTCCTCAGCGCTGCGCTCCACACACAAGCGTCCAAGCCAGGGCGCGGTCGGACGCATTAAATCCCTCGCTAATTGTAGGGTGAACTGCTTATCGCAGCCAGCAAGCTAAACAGTATAACGGCGAGCGCTCAGGGCGTAAAACACCGCGCTCTCTGACGGCTCATCCCCGCACCGGTTCCCGCGTGGTTGTGCGAAGCAGCACCGCGATCACCGCCCCGGCAACAAACCCGCCGATGTGCGCCCAGAACGCGATCCCGGTCGTCTGTGCGGTGTCCACGGTCAGCGCCGCAACGCCGTTGATCAACTGCTGCAAGAACCAGATGCCCAGGAACGCCAGCGCGGGCACCGAGACGATCCCCAGCCGCAGGATCAGCAGGCGGACGCGGTTCGTCGGGTACAGGACAAGGTACGCGCCCAATATGCCAGACAGCGCGCCCGACGCGCCGACGCTCGGAATGGTCGAGTCGGGATTGGTGAGGATGTGCCCCGCGTGCGCCGCCAGCCCGCAGACAAAGTAGAAAATCAGGAACCACAGCGAGCCGAGACGGTGCTCGATATTGTCGCCAAACACCCACAGAAACAGCATGTTACCGATCAGGTGCGCCCAGCCGCCGTGGACGAACATCGCCGTGACCAGCGTGAAGAGGTCAGCGCCGCGCTCGATCTCGTCGGGGATGACACCGTACGTCGTCACGAAATCTTGCAGCGCCTCAGGGCTGAGCGACGCCTCGTAGAGAAACACAAGTACGTTGATCGCGATCAGCACCAGCGTGAAGATCGCGGGCCCGGTGCGTTCGTTATCGTCGCCAATCGGAAACATACGCCCCCCTTGTTAAGCTGTTAGCGGTCAGCAACTAGCGGTTAGCGAGAATAAAGGGCCTCACCAGCCCCATCTTTCAAACGGATCGAATGGGTCGTCACGCCGCGAGCGCGGGCGCTGCGCCCACCGCCCCGCTTCGAGCGGCAAACGCTTCGGCTCCCGGCGGATCGCGCCGAGCACTGCGCCCGCAGCCACCCCGGCGACAAACCCGCCGATGTGCGCCCAGAAGGCCACCCCGCTGGTCTGCGCCGTAGCGACCTGAAGCTCGATCAGTCCATTCATCAACTGCGTCAGGAACCAGATGCCCAGGAACAGATAAGCGGGCACGTAAAAGATACCCCAGAACCAGACCAGCACGCGCACCGGATTCAGGGGATAGAGCAGCACGTACGCGCCCATCACGCCGGAGATCGCGCCGCTTGCGCCGACGCTCGGCACCGTCGAGCCAGAATTCGTCACGAGATGCGCGTAGCTCGCCGCCAGCCCGCACCCCAGGTAAAACAGCAGGTACAGCACCGGCCCGAACCGCTGCTCGATGTTGTCGCCGAAGATCCACAGAAACAGCATGTTCCCGAAGATATGCCCGAACCCGCCGTGGACAAACATCGACGTCAGCAGCGTAAAATAGTCTTGCCCGCGCTCGATCTCAGCCGGGATCATGCCGTACTCGAAAACGAAGCGCTGCAATTCGTCAACCGGCAGGCCCATCTGGTAGATGAACACCAGCGCATTGATCGCGACCAGCGAAATGGTCACGACCGGCGTACCGCGCGCGCCGTGATTCTCGTCGCCAATGGGAAACACCCCTGCTCGCTCCTTCGCCTGCCTTGATGGATCTGCCTGTCTAAAACATTAGCACAAGTGCCGCCGAAGGTGCGCCAGAAAGTTGCGCCCAAACGACAAAACGCGCCGCTCGTTGTTGGAGGGCGCGTTATGGAGTTGCTATTCGCGGGAAACCGAAGGGGGTCCAGCTTATTCCCGGTTCACCGGATCCAGGTCGAGCATCCGCCGGACTTTGGCGACGAGGTCGTGATGCAAAATTGGCTTGGGCAGATAATCGCTCGCCCCGGCATCCATCCCGCTCATGACGCTTTTCGCGTCGCCCCGCGCCGAAAGAATTAAGATGGGCAGATCGCTCGTATCGGAACGCTGGCGCAACACCCGGCACAGCTCGATCCCGTCCATTCCCGGCATCATCACGTCGAGAATGATCAGGTCGGGGGTTTCAAGCTCCAGAACGGCCAGGGCTTGATCGGCGTCTTTGGCTTTAAGGACCTCGAAGCCGCCGCGCTCGAGCATAATGCCGATCAGCGTCAGCGCGCCGATTTCGTCGTCAACCACGAGAATACGCTTCATACCGGGGTGTCTCCATTTGCGTCCAATCAGACAGTCTCCCGCGACCGTCTGCGCCATAGTGTATCATTAAAAGGTTGCCATGCAAGCAGCGCCACCCTACCCGACTTATCGGGTCGACAAAGTATATCACAGCGCCGGTCGCGGCCCATGCGACGCTGCGCAAGTCCCCTGTACTTTTTTCCCCGGCTGTGCCCCCATTGCAATGATCTCTTTATACAACGGTTTGAATCCATGCGCCAACATGCAGACGGTGGTCTTTTCGGCGCGAACTCCCTATAATCCGCTCGCTCAGTTGCAGTGAAGGAGTCAGAAATCCCGTGCCACTCCCCCAGTCTACCACCGTTTCATACGGCGACATCGTGCTCCTGATCGGCAAGGATCGCCGCTCATTTATCCGTACTGTGACCGAAGGCAAGCGCTTCGAATGCCACCTCGGCTATCTGGACTATGACGACCTGGTCGGTGTGCCGTTTGGCGCGCAGGTCCCGACGCACCTGGGCCACAAGCTGTTTGTCTTCGCGCCCAGCACCGACGACATCATCCGCCACTTGCAGCGCGAGGGGCAGATCATCTTCCCAAAGGACCTCGGCTATATCGCGCTGAAGCTGGGCATCCGCTCCGGCGTGCGCGTGATCGAGGCGGGGACCGGCAGCGGCGCGCTCACGCTGACGCTCGCGCTGCTGGTTGGCGACGAAGGGCACGTCTACAGCTACGAGATGCGCGAGAAAATGCAAGAGCGCGCGATGATGAACGTGCGCCGCGCCGGAGTGCTCCATCGCGTCACCTTCCACATTCGAGACATCGAGCGCGGCTTCGACGAGCGAGACGTGAACGCCCTGTTTCTCGACGTGCGGGAGCCGTGGCAATATCTCGCCCAGGCTCGCGAGGCGCTGCGTGGCGGCGGCTTTTTCGGCGCGATCGTCCCGACGATGAACCAGGTCCTCCAGCTTATCGAGGCGCTGTACGACGGCCCCTGGTTCCTGCTGGAGATCGAGGAGCTCATGCTCCGGTCGTACAAGACCATCCCAGCGCGCATCCGCCCCGACGAGCAGATGGTTGGGCACACGGGCTATCTTGTCTTTGCGCGGGCCGCCGAGCGCGACGACCAGGCCACCTACGACGCCGCGCTTGCAGCCGAAGCGGAGCTTGCGGAAGCTGAGACTGATCCGGAGGAACCAATGCCCACCAGCGAGCTTGAGATTCCAACGGGCAACAATGAATAATTCATGAAAAATTCATGCAGTCAGGTGAGGGGAGCTCGCCTTACTGCTTCCAACGCCCATAGAGGAATCAAAAAGGAGCCGTTTGGCTCCCTTTCTTTTGTCTTGTGCAAGGCAAAGAGGCGATTATTCCTCTTCTTCTTCCTCGTCCTGGCGGCGGATGAGCTCCGGCTCGGCGGCTTCGGCCTCGAGCGCTTCCTCTTCCACGTCCTCGGCCGTCGCGCGCTCCTGGTAGGTCGTCGTGACGATGATCGTCTCCGGATCGACGTGATACGTCACGCCGGGCAGCTCCGGCAGGTCAGCGACGGTAATCTGATCGCCGACTTGGGTCAGGCCCGACACATCCACCGCGATCTCCGCTGGCAGGTCGCGCGGCAGACATTCAACCGTAATCGTCTGCAGCTCGTGCACCAGCACGCCGTCCTGATCCTCGATCGCTTCCGCGCTGCCGGTCAGAACCACCGGAACCTCGGTGCGGATCGCGACGTCCATCCGGACGCGCAGGAAATCAATGTGCAGCACGTCGCCACGGATCGGGGCGCGCTGAACGCTGCGGACGAGCGCGTTATGCTTCTCACCGTCCACATTCAATTCAATCACGCGCGAGCCACCGGCTTTGAGCAGCACGGGGCGCAGTTCGGTCCAGGGAACCTGGAGCCACAGCGCATCCATACCAGGGCCATACAGCACGCCCGGAATGACGCCCTGGCGGCGCAAATGCCGGACTTCCTTGCCGGTCACCGTGCGTTTGGCTGCTTGAAGGACCAACGTTTCAGCCATGAAACCACTATCTCCTCAGTCTCTCAGGATCGACCGGCTGCGCACCGCGTTTCGTCGCGTGCCCCGTGTCGTGCCGGTGAACAGATCGAATAGACCAACCGCTGCCCACCGGAAAGACAACGCCGCGGGCGCCGGCTTTTTTCGTCTCTGGGCCGCCTCACAGGCAAGGCTCAATTACTCAGACGGAGCGGCTGCCATTGTAGCGAAGCGAGGCGCGAGCGTCAATGGTCGATCGCCCCGGCGCCGCGTTCGACGCGAGCGCGCGCAGCCCGTATAATCGGCGGGTGGCCGCCCGATGGGACAGGATTCCGCATGACGATTCGCCCAGCCTCCTCCGCCAAACACGCCGCCCTTGCGCCCACGCTGCTGATCCTGCTGATCACCATCGTGGGCGTGTGGCTGCGCTTTCAGCGTTTCGGCGCGATCGAGGTCAACATCGACCAGGCGTATCCGATCTGGCAGGCGCTGATGACGCTCGAAACCGGCGCGCTGCCGCTGATCGGCCAGGGCACATCCGTCCTGTTCGCCAACCCCCCACTGACCGGCTATCTGTTCGTGCCAGTGCTGGCAGTGGTGCGCCATCCTGCCGCGCCGTTCGTCTTCACACTGATGCTTAACACGCTGGCGCTGCCGCTCGTCTACCGCGCGCTGCGGCGGCAGATCGGCACGCGCCCGGCGCTCGTCGCGGTGGCGCTGTTCGCCGCCAACCCGTGGATCATCGAGGACAGCCGCCGGACGTGGGTGCAGAGCCTTGCGCCATTCTTCGTCGTCCTGATCTTCTGGGCGATCGTCCCGATGCTGGCCGGGCGCACGCACCGCGCCGCCCGCCGCCTGCTGGTCGCGCTGATCGGGCTGGCGCTGTTCGCGCACACCTATCTGCTGGCGTATGCGCTGCTCGCCCCGGTCGGCTTGCTGGTGCTGATCTACTGGCGGCGCGTGCCGCTTGGGCCGCTGCTGGCGGGCGCGGCGATCTTCGCGATGCTGGCGATCCCCTACGGGATCGGGCTGGCGCGCGACTGGCCGAACACGCGCCACCGCATCGAGCAGTTTGCCGAGGGCGATCCCTCGCTGAGCGACGAAGCGCTCCGCCACGCCTTGCGGCTCGTTACAGGCGCGGGCTACGCGCGGGAGCGTGGCACGCGCGCCCCGGCGAATGATGCGGAGCTACGCGCCGAACTCAGCGATGTCGCCAGTGCGGTGTGGAACGTTGCGATCTTTGCAGGGGTGATCCGCGCAGCATGGACGCTCTATCGCCGCCGGGACGCCGATCCTCGCCAGCGGGATGCCGCACTGATCCTGCTGATCTGGTTTGGCGTGCCGGTGCTGCTGATGAGCTATGTCTCGCGCAGCGTGCACCCGTTTTACCTGCTGCTGACCATTCCAGCCGGGCACGCGCTGGCGGGATGGGGCGTCGCGCCGCTACTCAAACGCCGCGCCACGTGGATTCCGGTGTTGGCGCTGGTCGCGGGAACGGTCGCGCTCAATGCGGTGAACACCGTCCGCTTTGCGCAACAATCCGCCGCGCTCCCCGGTGAGGACGCGCCCGAACTCTATCCGCTGGCCGAGTCAAGCGCGCTGGGCGAGCGCTTCACCACCGCGCGCCGCGACGCGGGGATGGCGGTCATCGGGCCGATGGACGAGTGGATGCCCGTCGTACTGGCGGGCGACGTCTTCCGCGTGGAGCGGCTGGACAGGTTCGACACAGCGGCGCTGGTCCCCGCGCGGGGCGCGCTCTACTACAGCGCGGCCGGACCGGCGGACCCGCTCCCCACCCCGCCGCCGTACGCGCGCGACGCCGGTTCCCCGCTGACGCTGGCCGATGGCACGGTGATCAGCCTGTGGACGTTGCACCCGGACAATCTGCAAATCTCCCACCCGGCAGACATTCCGTCCGACATCAGCGTGCGCTTCGCCGGATGGTCGCTGCACCGCACGCCCACGCCCGGCGCAGAGTTCATGCTCGACACGTTCTGGCGGATCGACAGGCTGCACCCCGATCGCGGCGTGTGGGCGTTCGCGCCGTTCGCGCACCTGCTCGACGGGACCGGCGCGCGGCTGGCGATCTCCGATGGCACGGTGATCCCCGCGCTGGCGTGGGAAGCGGGCGACATGATCGTTCAGCGGCATACGATCAGCGTTCCAGAGGGCGCGACCGGGCCGTTCTCGTTCGACGTCGGGCTGTACGACGCAGTCCGCCAGCGCGAAGACGGCACGCCCGGCATCAACGCGATCTTCTACATCACGGACGGCGACGAAACCGTGTTCACGCCCACCATCCGCCTCGAACCTTAGCGCCAGCGTACCATCCGGCGGAGTTGACAAGGATCGCACCCCCCGCGATAATCGCCCCATGCTCACACGAAAGACTCTCCCACGCCTGATCGCCGTGGCGGTTGCGCTCGTCCTGCTGGCTTCCGCCTGCTCGCTTTCGGACAAGACCGAGGTCGTCCGCATCACCGCAACCCCCCAGCCGCAGGATGTAATCGTCACCCGCCCGTATGTGACTCCCACGCCGCCGCCCGTTCCCACGCCGAGCGTCGAGCCGCGCGCTGCCGTGGGCGATGCGCAGCGCGCCTTGCTGAACGGGGATTTTGTCTCGGCGGTGACGTCGTTTGAAGCGGTCATCGCGCAGCCCGACGCAGATCCGGCGCTCCGCGCGGCCGCTGCGTACGGGCTGGGCGAGGCGAATCTGCGCGAGGGGCTGTATCAGGAAGCCGCCAACGCCCTGACCCGCTTCCTGAGCGAGTACCCGAACGACGAGCGCGTGCCGCAGGCGCACTTTCTGCGCGGCGACGCCTATCTTGGGCTGAGCGAGTGGCAGCGCGCGATTAACGATTTTCTGGCCTATCTCGAACTGCGCCCCGGCATGATTGACAGCTACGTTTACGAGCGTATCGGCGACGCGTATCTCGCGCTGGGTCAGCCGGAGCAGTCGCTCGACGCGTACGCCAAAGCAGCAGACGCCACGCGCGAACTCACCTCGCTGGTCGCGCTGCGCGAGCGGCTGGCCGCCAGCTATCTCAATGCCGGGCAGCCCGCGCAGGCCGTCGCGCAATACGACGCCATTCTGGCCGACGCACGCAACGCGCCCTATCGCGCCAGCATCCAGCTCCAAGCCGCGCAGGTGCAGATCAACAACGGAAACACCAACGCTGGATATGCGCGTCTGCAACAGATCGTACGGGACCATCCCACCACGTATGCGGCGTATCAGGCGATGGGGATGCTGATGGAAGCGGGCCTGCCAGTGGACACCTACGAGCGGGCCGTGATCAGCTTCCACAACGAGGATTACCAATCCGCCATCGAGCTATTCAACCAGTACACCAGCGAAAGCGGCACTGCTCCGCCGGAGCTCCTGATGATGCTCGGCCGGGCGTATCGCGAGATCGGCAATCCGCAGGCGGCGATCACCACCTTCCAGACCGTGATCGACAGCTACCCGACCGATCCCGCTTTCGGGCAGGCGCATCTTGAGCAGGGGCGCACGCTGTTTCTGAGCGGGGACACCAACGCCGCCATCGAGAAATACCTCTCGTTCGCCACCAACCACGCCGACACGCCCGAAGCAGCCGAGGCGTTGTGGCGCGCTGGATACCTGTATTCCACGCAGGACAACCTGGAGCGCGCGCTCGCTACCTTCGAAACGCTCGGCCAGAACCACCCCGGCTCGACCTGGGCGCAGGAAGGGCTGTTCCTGGGCGCGACCCTCGCCTACAACCAGCAGAACATCGGCATGGCGGCGCAGTTGTTCAGCCGCCTGGCGACGATCGGCACCGGCGAGCACAAGGCGGCGGCGCTGCTGTGGGTGGGGCGGCTCTACCAGCGCGACGGCAAAGACGACCTCGCACGGCAGGCATTCCAGGCTGCGGCCGCAGCCGACCCCGGCGGCTATTACAGCCTGCGCGCCGACGACCTGCTTCACGGCCGCCAGCCATTCGACCCGCCGCCCGGAATCAACCTCAACGCGGATGAAGCCGCCGAGATGGCCGAGGCGGAAGCGTGGCTGCGGCAGACTTTCGCGATCGAGCAGGAAGGCCCGCTCGCCCCGCTGAGCGACGCACTGAAGACGGACCCGCGCATGATTCGCGGGCAAGAACTGATGGCCGTGGCCGACTTCGCCGCTGCCGAAGACGAGTTTGAGTCGCTGCGCCTGGAATACGAAGACGATCCGCTGGCGACGTACCAGCTTGCGCTGTTCTTCCGTGATGTGGGGCTTAACCGGCTGTCGATCACGGCGGCCGCCACGCTGCTGAACGACGCCGAAGTTGACGATTTGAGCGCCCCGCGTCTGCTTGCCCGCCTGCGCTATCCGGTTTATTACAAAGACCTGGTGCTGCCCGAAGCGAAGGCTAACAACCTCGACCCGCTGCTGGTCTTCGCGCTGATCCGCCAGGAAAGCCTGTTCGAAGGGCTGGCGACGTCGTACGCCGCCGCGCAGGGTCTGATGCAGATCATCCCCGACACAGGCGAATGGGTTGCGATGCAAATGCGCTGGCCGAACTATCGGAACAGCGACGTGTATCGCCCGTACATCAACATCAAGTTCGGCACGTACTACCTGCGCTGGGTGCTGGATCAGGTCGACAACCTGCCTCATGTCGCGCTGGCGGGCTACAACGGCGGCCCTGGCAACGCGATGCAGTGGCTGAACATCTCCGGCCCGGACCTCGACCTGTTCGTGCAGACGATCACTTACGAAGAGACGCGCACCTACGTCCGCCGCATCTACGAGCAATACAGCGTCTATCGCAACCTGTACGGCACCGAAGCGGTGGGTTAAGGCCAATTGCACCGGCAAATTGCAAAATACCTCGTAGGGGCGCAGCTTGCTGCGCCCGTTTTCATTCCCTTCGGTTCAGCGGGCGGAGCAAGCTCCGCCCCTACAGCAGCATGCGAATGAAAGCGTGAGCTGTTAGCAGCCTCTACCTTCCCAGCGCCAGACCGCGCTCTGGCGAGGCGCGATTCAACTGCATCGCCAGCGCCGCCGACGAGGTAACTGGCGCCGCGCACACAAAGTTCTCGCAGACGTACGCCGCCGGGCTGCCATCCCGCACGGTGCGGCCGCGCAGCAGCGCCGGGATCGCGTCGGCTCCCGCATTGGCGGCGGAGTGCGCAACCAGCGCGCGCGGCCGGTACGGCTCTCGCACGACGCGCAACATCGACCCGATCTCCGGCTGCGAGGGATCGCCCACCAGCGCGATCTCGACCGGCCGCCGCAGATACAGGTCTATCCCGATCAGCATCATCCCGAACGCCATTGGATACGAGCGCAGCGTCTCGCCGATCGCCCGGTATACGCCGAGCGCCGCATCCTCGTAACGCGTCTCGCCCGTCCAGCCAGTCAGGCGCAGCAGGTTGTACGCCATCTGCGCGCTGCCGGACGGCATCACGTTATCCTGCAAGCCGCGCGGGCGCATCACCAGCGGATCGTGATCGTCGCTCGTGTCGTAGAAGCCGCCATCCTCGGCGCGGAAATGCGCCAGCACCACGTCCGCCAGCCGTTGCGCCTCACTGAACCAGCGCGTCTCGAACGTGGTCATGTACAGTTCCAGCAGCCCGTCGATCACGTGCGCGTAATCTTCGAGGTAGCCGTTGATCTTGCTGATGCCGTCCTTATGCGAGCGGAACAGCCGCCCATCTGCGCTGGACATCTCGCCTAGCAGGAACCGCGCATTCTGCACGGCTGCCTCGCGGTAATCGTCGCGGCCCAGCACGCGCGCCGCCTCGGCCAGCGCGGCGAGCGTCATGCCGTTCCACGCCGCCAGAATCTTGTCGTCCCGCGCCGGGGCAACGCGTCGCTTCCGCAGGGTGAACAGCACCGTCCGCGCGGTGGCGACTTCCTCGCGCATCTGCTCGACCGTCAGCCCGTGCCGCACGGCGACGCGTTCCAGCATATCAGTCACATGCAGGATGTTCTTGCCCTCGAAGTTGCCTTCAGGAGTAAGGCCCCAGTAGGCGATCAGCGCGTCGAGGTGGTCTGTCACGCCGTCCAGCGCCGCGCGGAACTCGTCGAAGCTCCACACATAGAACTTGCCCTCTTCGCCTTCGGAATCGGCATCCTGCGCGCTGTAGAAGCCGCCTGCGGGCGAGGTCATTTCGCGCAGAATGTAATCGAGCGTGTCTTCCACCACGTCGCGGAAATACATCTCGCCCGTGATCTGGTAGGCGTGCAGGTAGACGCGCGCCAGCAGCGCATTGTCGTACAGCATCTTCTCAAAGTGCGGCACCAGCCATCGTTCATCCACGCTGTAGCGGTGAAATCCGCCGCCAAGCTGGTCGTTCAAGCCACCATCGGCCATTTTGCGGAGCGTCAGCAAAACAACCTGGAGCGCGGGCTCGCTGCTCGTCGCGTGATGGAAGCGCAGCAGGTATTCGAGGTTGACCGGGCTCGGGAATTTCGGCTTGTCGCGCGTCAGCCCGCCGTGAACCGGGTCCGCCCGGCGAATGAACGCGTCCGCCGCGTCGTCCAGCAGATCGGTTGTGAGCAGGTCCGCCCCGGCGGGCGCGCCCGCCAGCTCCCGTGACAGTTCGGTGATGATGCCGCGCCCGGTCTGCTCCACCTCGTCGCGGCGGTTGCGGTACACGTCGATGACTGCTTCCATCACCTGCCGGAAGCTTGGCATGCCATAACGCGGCTCTGGCGGATAATACGTCCCGCCGTGGAACGGCAGCCCGTCCGGCGTGAGGAAGACGGTCATCGGCCAGCCGCCCTGCCCCCGGTTGAAGACCAGCGTCGCCTGCATGTAGATGTCGTCCACATCCGGCCGCTCCTCGCGATCGACTTTGATCGGGATGAAGTGCTCGTTGATGTAGGCGGCGGTCGCTTCGTCCTCAAAGCTCTCGTGCGCCATGACGTGACACCAGTGGCACGAGGAATAGCCGATGCTCAGCAGAATCGGTTTATCCTGCGCGCGCGCCGCGGCAAACGCCTCGTCGCCCCAGGGATACCAGTCCACCGGGTTATTCGCATGTTGAAGCAGATACGGGCTGGTTTCGTTCGCCAAACGATTCGCCATCGTGCGATCCTCGCCTTCGTTCCTTGCGCCGGAAAACGATCGCCGGGCAGACAGCGCCCGGCGACGGTATGTGAACGGTTCAACCAGGCGCGGCTGCTATCTTACCGCACGCGCGCCGGTCCGCACTGAAAAGCTGCGACCTAGTTCTCAAGCTGCGCGTCGAGCGTGATCTCCGCACCCTGGAAAAGCTGCGACACCGGGCAGCCTTTCTTCGCCGCTTCCGCCTGCTCCATGAACGTGGCCTGGTCGATGCCGGGCACGCGCGCCCACGTCTTGAGGTCGATGCGCGTGATCCGGAAGCCGCTCTCGCCGCGCTCGATGTGGACGTCCGCTGTGGTGCGAACCTCTTCCGGCTCGAACCCGGCGCGGTTCAACCCTAGCGTGAACGCCATTGAGAAGCATCCGGCGTGCGCCGCCGCAAGCAATTCTTCGGGGTTGGTACCGGCTTCTTCCTCAAAGCGCGAGCCGGCGGAGTAGCGGCCTTCAAACGCGCCGCCACCAAAACGCATAGTTCCGCTGCCCTCGCGAAACGAGCCAGTCCAAACCGCTTCTGCATGACGAACAGGCATAACGTTTCCTCCAAGTGGGGTATGAAGTAAACACAAGCACAAATGAGATTGTAGCAAAGTCGACGCGGAACCGGCGCCTCCCCACCGCTGGAGGAAAGCCCCACCAGCGCCCCGCCGACTCTGCTACAATTTGCGTGTCCACGAAGCTTACACGGGAGCCTCACCCATGCCCGATTCCATCGCTCCCCTGACCGTTGTGTTCGACGGCGATTGCGGCGTCTGCCAGGCGCTCGCCCAGGCGCTCGCCGACCGGGACCGCCATCGCCGCCTGCGCTTCACCGCCTACCAACGCACCGACCTCGACGCCCTCTCCCCCGGCCTGACGCGCGAGATGGCTTCGCGCTCGGTGTACGCCATCGCGCCGGATGGATCGCGCTGGCACGGGGCGCGCGCCGTGTTTCAGATGGTGCGCCAGCTTCCGGGCGTCTGGGGCTGGATCGGGCGGATCGGCGCGCTGCCGCCGGTCAGTGTGCTGGCGGAGCCGTTCTACCAGCTCGTCGCGCGCAACCGGATGCGCCTCTCGCGCTGGTTCGGGCTGACGCAATGCCGATTGGATATCCCGCACGGGTAGAAAGCGGTCAGCGACTAGCAGCTAGCAGTTAGCCAAAAGCGGAGAGCCGGGTCTGATCGCGCCTGTTTCCTGGCGCATTCTGACACGCGAGCTAGGAGTGCTCTTTTGCTAATCGCTAACCGCTAATTGCTATCCGCTAACTGCTAACCGCTTCTCTCACCGCTTGGGATCGCGCCTGCGTTGCGCTAAAATCCGGCTGAGTCACGCTGCCGCGCCACTCCCCCCTGCACCAGCGCCACCGCGCGGCGACCCTGTCTGCCACACGAGACTTTTTAAGTGATGGATTGTTCAAAGGAGGCACTAAATTGAAGGAGTACGGGCTGTACATTAACGGCGAGTGGGTCGCGTCGGAGAGCGATAAGCGCTTCGAGACGCGCAGCCCGATCGACGGTAAGGTGCTTGCCACGTTCCCCCAGGGCACGCCCGGCGACGTCGAGCGTGCAATCGACGCGGCCGAGGACGCTTTCCCCGCGTGGAAGCGTACGCCCGCGCCCAAGCGCGGCGAGATCCTGCTGCGCGCCGCCCAGATCATGCGCGCCCGCAAGCAAGAACTGGGCGAGCTGGTTACGACGGAGATGGGCAAGGTCATCGCTGAGGGTAAGGGCGACGTGCAGGAAGCGATCGACTTCCTGGAGTACATCGCTGGCGAGGGGCGCCGCCTGCTGGGCGAGACAACTCCCTCGGAGCTCCCCAATAAATTCTGCATGACCGTGCGCCAGCCGGTGGGGGTGGTCGGTTGCATCACTCCCTGGAATTTCCCGACCGCGATCCCGATCTGGAAGATCGGCGCCGCGCTGATCACCGGGAACACCATCGTCTTCAAGCCCGCCAGCCTGACACCCCTGTGCGTGGCGCGGTTGGTGGAGATCTTCGAGGAAGCGGGGCTTCCCCCCGGCGTGCTGAACATGGTGACCGGCGGCGGGCGCTCGGTCGGCATGGCGATTGTCGAAAACCCGCGCGTCAAGGCGATCTCGTTTACGGGCGGCGTGCCCGCCGGGCGCGAGATCTACACGGCAGCGGCCAAGTACCTCAAGTCCGTCGAGCTGGAGCTGGGCGGCAAGAACCCGCAGATCGTCATGCCCGACGCGAACCTCGACCTGGCGCTGGACGGTGTCCTGTTCGGCGCGTTCGGGACGGCCGGGCAACGCTGCACGGCGACCAGCCGCCTGATTCTCCACCAGGACATCTACGACCGGTTCCTCGGTATGCTCACCGACCGGCTGGAATCGTTCACCGTCGGCAACCCGCTCGATCCGGCGATCAGCATGGGCCCGGTGGTCGATCAGTCCGCGGGCGAAGGGATCATGGAGTACATCGAGATCGGCAAGAGCGAAGCCAAGCTGCGCTATGGCGGCGAGCGTCTGACCGGCGGGCTGTACGACCAGGGCTTCTACATCCAACCGACGATCTTCGAGACGGAACACGGCACGCGCATTAGCTGCGAGGAAATCTTCGGGCCGGTGCTGAGCGTGATCAAGGTCGGCAGCTACGAAGAAGCGATCGAGGTGGCGAACGACGTGGAATACGGGCTGTCCTCGTCGATCTACACGAAAGACGTCAACCTCGCCTTCCGCGCGATCGACGACCTGGAGACCGGCATCACCTATATCAACGCGCCCACCATCGGCGCCGAGGTGCATCTGCCGTTCGGCGGCACGAAGAACACCGGCAACGGCGGCCGCGAGGCGGGCACCGCCGCCATCGACGAGTTCACCGAGATCAAGACCGTGTTCGTGGACTACAGCAACCGCCTGCAAAAAGCGCAGATCGAGCGAGACTAAGTAAAGCGATTAGCGGTTAGTAGTCAGTGATTAGCAAGGGCAAAAAGCAGGAAAGGC
>CBINGT010000019.1:0-16656 GCA_966250245.1 uncultured Anaerolineae bacterium | reverse complement strand
CGATCACGTCGACCGGCGTGCATTGGTCCTCGATCGCGATCGGTTCATTGACGATATAGATCACGGCGGCGTCGATCTGGCGCTCGCAGATGTTCTCTGGCGCGGTGAACCCGATGGCGCGCAGCTCTCCGAGGTCCGCTTCCGTCAGCCCGGCCGCGTCGAGCAGCGCGCGCAGCCCGATATAGCTCGCGCCGTACAGCCCCGGAATCCCGACCACGCGCCCGGCGAGGTCTTCTGGCCGGGTGATACCGAGATCGACCGGCGCCGCAATGCCGACCGGGAAGCGCTCGTACCACTCGAAGACGTAGACCAGCGGCCGTCCGCTCGCCCGCGCCAGAAGCACCTGCTCCCCGCTCGCCAGCCCGAACGACAGATCGTTGACCGCCAGCCGGTCGATGCCGTCAGCCTCGTTGAGACTGTGCTCGAAGATGACGTCAATCCCCTCGTCCGCAAAGTAACCGCGCTGGTGCGCCACGTAGACCGGCGCAAACTGCACGCTGGGAACGTAGCTCATGAACAGCGTCACCGGTCGCAGACCGGCTTCGGTTTCCGAGGCGCTGTCGCGCGCCAGATAAACCAGCGCCGCCACCAGCCCCACAATCACAATAAACACCGCCACCACCAGCCACCGGCTCGAACGCGAACGGATTCCTCGCATAGCACACGCTCCCTTCCAACAAAAAGCCCCGAAGGGGTATGCCTTCGGGGCCTGGAACACGGCAGAGCGACGACCCGGCGCGCGACACCGGGCGTCTGCGCGCAACGACAGACAGCCCGGCACAGCGCACGCCGTGCCGGCTGCACTCTGCTGGCCTTCTCCCATCCGGACTGTCACCGTCGGCCCTGGCGTCGCACCAGATCCACCGGCTCCGCAGGCGGAGCGCGGGTCGCGGGCTCGGCGCGGCTTACGCCGCCACCTTACCGCCGGTCGGGAATTTCACCCTGCCCCGAAGGCCACCAGCCAATTACCTGTATCGAGATGATAGCCGCAGACCGTGCGCGCGGCAACCTATCCGACCGCCACGTCGCCGCACAGATGCACCTGGACGCCCATCGCGTCGAACATGGCAGCCTTCGCCGCCAGCGCGCGATCGGCTGCCGCCGCATCCGGCGCGTACACGATCTGGATGTGATTCGCCTTGTGGCGCGCCATGAACTGGTCGCGCGTGATACCATGCAGCACGCCGTGAACGATCGGCCACGCATAGTCCGTCGCACGCCAGCGGCGCTCGGTTTCTTCCTCGGGCAGTTCGACAACGTGCCCGCGCCCGATGTCCACATGCAGCGCGTCGTCCATCACAAAGACGCGGCTCCACACGATCTCGCCCGGCTTGCCGACGCCCTTGAGCGTTCCACCGCCAAACGGGAAGAACATCGGGGGTTGGCGCTCGCTGATCGCGCCCGCGTAGCCGCCGACCAGATGCGAGGCCGGGGCCGCGCCGGAGATCATGAAGACCCACACGAAATCGTCCACGCCGTTGCCGGTGAAATGCTCGCCCCAACGAACGTCGTGCAGCGTGGTGGACGGGTCAAAGCCCATCGCGCTCCAGATGCGGTTGGTGACCAGCGCATCAAGCCCCGCGCCCTCGTCGACCTCGTTGAAGTGCGGCAGCGCCTGGCCGGGATACAGTTCCTGGCCGGTCTTCGCGTCATATACCGGCGGGCGATCCGGATTGTTGAGCAGCCCTTCGACCAGGTCCGAGGCGGGCGTCATATCCTTCAGACCCTGCTGGTACTGTATGCCGATCGCCGCGCAGCCGAACGCGTGCGCCATCCGTACAGCGGCGATGTACATCTTGCACTGCTCGTGAATCTGATCGTCGGTCAGCTCCGTCGCCGGATCGGTCCCGGTGCGGAAGGTCATGCCGCGCTGATCGAGCCAGGCCCGCACGGCCCGCGCTTCGTCGTCGCTCACGCGCCGCATCTCCGCAACCAGCGCCGACTGGCTGAGCCGCTCCTTGAACACACCCATCGGGTTGAGCATCTCGTCGTTGATGATGGCGTTGTACATACCCATGCAGCCTTCATCAAACACGCCGAGGATCGCCTTTTCGCGCTGAAGCTGCGTCGCCAGCGCCCGGCCGAGCGCCGCTTCTGCTTCGGGCAGGCGGCCGGGGTCCAGATCGCGGCAGTGGCTGGTGTCGTGGTCGATGCGGCCCTCGCGAATCCACTGACGGATCCCGTTGAGGAAGAACTCATCGTCGAAGTTGACGCTCCAGATCGTGCTGTAGGGCACGCCCGCCTTGGTCAGTGAACCGTTGAGGTTGAGCAGCCCGACGAGCCCCGGCCACGTGCCATCCCAGTTCGCCACAGTGAGGATCGGTCCGCGATGGTGTTGCAGCCCCGGCAGCACATGATGGCTGTACTGCCAGACGGACTCTGCAACGATCACGCGCGCGTCGGGATGGATCTTCCGGAAGACGTCCATCCCCATGCGCTGCGACGAAATGAAGCCGTGCTTCTCGACCGGGTCGTATGGGTGACCACGCCGCACGGTGATCCCTTCCCGCGCAAACGCCTCGATCAGCTTCTTCTCCATCGCTTCCTGGGTGGGCCAGCATTTCTGGTTAGCAGAGAGCCGCAGGTCGCCGCTGGCGACGAGGATCGCTTCGTTCTCACCAACAGGTTCCGGTTCGACTAATTGAGGAAGTGCGTAAGAAACCATCTGTTCTCGTCCTTTTGCAAAGACAGGCAGATAAACCTGCCCGCGATGGAATTTACTCGCCTTTTATTCTAAACCCACGCGCTGCAAAGCGCACGCCGCTATCGCGTGCGCTTTGCCGTTCGCCAAGACCGGAAAGCGAAATGCACTTTCTGTCGCCTGTGGACGGGGTATATGGTGTGCGCCGGAGAAACCTCACCCCTTAACCCCCGCCCCTTTTCCCCTCTCCACGCGTGGAGAGGAGCCAGGGGTGAGGTTCATCGCGCCAATGACATACACTCGTTACCTTCGATCGCCCGCTTCACCGCCTATCAGATATCCGCCATGCGGAACCACTCCGGCCGCGTCAGATCGACCTTCAGCTCGCGCACATAGATACCATCTGCCCGCTGCTCAAGCGTGCTGGTCGAGATGCCGATATCGACGTCCATCTTCTTGAGCGTGCGGATGTGGCTGACGTTGAACTCCAGGTAGCCGCGCTGCGCGTCCAGGTCAAAGTCGCGCACGCCCGAACGCTCGAACACGTCCAGCACGCGCGGGATGTCGTCGCCAAACACCTTGGCGGACTTCAGCATATAGTCCCGGTTGGAGAGCGTGACCGTCGATGGCAGCCTGTGCCCGAAGTTCTGCTGATAGTTCTGGCCGGTGAACTTGTTTTCCAGCGAGCAGTAGTGCACGCCGAGGGTCAGCTTCTGGTCGATGGCGAACTCGACCAGGTCGAGGCATTCTAGCTCGCTCTGCGCAACCGGCACGCCACCAGCGTACCAGTAGTCGTAAAGCGTCTCGAATGGCCGCGCCTTGATCCGGTAGCCGCGCGCGTTGAACTCGTCCGAGTTGATCAGTGGGTAGCACAGCTCCAGCAGGTTAATGCTGAAGATGCCGATGCGGTCCAGCTCAAGCAGCAGCGCGCGCATTTCCTCGCCAGATCCGGGCGGGACGGGCATCTCGACCATCACCTGCGGGATGTACTGGCGCGCCAGTTCAATCTCCTTGAGCGTGTGCTCGCGCCCTTTGGGCGTGTCGTGCATGCGGATGCTGAACCGGATCTCGTCCAGCGAGGCCGCCTTCAGCGCCCGCAGGGTCGGCTCGTCCACATGGTCGCCGCAGGTATACAGCCGCGTGTGCGCCTGCGGGAACAGCTTGCGCCCGTGGCGGAAGAACTCGACCGTCTGCTCCTTGTAGAGCAGCGGCTCGCCGCCGGTCAGCGCCAGACAGTTCACCTGCTGCCCCTGCGCAGCGATCTCGTCCAGTTCCTGCACCAG
Organism: uncultured Anaerolineae bacterium; assembly: GCA_966250245.1. Lineage (GTDB taxonomy): Bacteria > Chloroflexota > Anaerolineae > Aggregatilineales > Aggregatilineaceae > DYGX01. Next base: position 12,732 of record CBINGT010000019.1, on the reverse strand, counting down.
ATCGCGCGTGTGCGACGTGTGGAACTCGTAGTCCATCTGGTTCGGGTTGAAGCAGTAATAGCAGTCGCGGTGGCAGCGCAGCGAGATGAAGAACGTCGCGCTGCCAACACCTTTCTTGCACGCCACACACGCGGGCGAAATCGCGTTGATGTAAATGCTGCGCCCGCCGTTGCGAACGTGCGCGCCCTTCTTCTGCAGGCGCTCACGCCGCTGAGCCACCTCGTCCGCGTAGTCCTGCGGATCGATCTCGATCCCGGTTCCGAGAACCTGCTCCATGTACTGCTCGTAGATGCCGAGATACATCGCGGCGTACTCAGCGAAGACAGGGTTGCGAATCTGGCCGTGTGTTTCCGCTGTGATGGGGATGATCACGGGCCGCGCTCCTTAAACTGCAGGCTTGCTAAAAGCCCAGGCCCAGGAAGCGCGCTTCCCGGTCGATCGGCAATTCGAACATGGCCGACAGCTCATCCAGCGCGCCCTGCACCAGCAGCGCCAACCCCTTGTAGAAATCCGTGTGCGCGTAGTCCAGCGCCAGCTCGGCCCACTTCCAGCCCCAGCGCAGCAGGTGATCGGCCAGGAATTCGCGCTGCGCGTTCAGGAAGCTGTTGAAGGTCGCTTCGTCGTCCGCTTCAAGCGCGCTCACCGCCTGCCCGGCCAGATGCCCGGCGAAGCTCAGCTCAAACGCGATGTGGTCTTCAGGCTCTTTACCGGACACGTTCGGCTGGACGCCAAACTGCTTGTACCAGCGCCGCACGTCCACCGTTTCTTCCTGGAAGGTCAGGCGCTCCATGCTGAAATAGACCGACTCCCACGGCGGGACTTCCATCCGCCGCTGCCCGACGAACAGCCGCGTATAGTCCACGCGTAAGTCGGACAGCATCTCGTCTGTCAGCCCATCCCGGCCGACCGTCTCGCTCCACGCGTTCAGCAGCGCCAGACCGCGCTGCGTGCTTTCCTGCTCGGCTGCGAACGGCGCCTCGTCAAAGAGGTTCTCGGCCGCCAGCGACTCGACCCAGTCCCGCGCGGGATTGCTGTAAAGCACCTTGCCAAGCAAGCCGAACAGCAGGGACTCTCCCAGCAGGGCCGGTGCCCAGTCGATGTGCTGTGTGCCAGTAAGGGATGTTTGTGTCACGGTCGTCTCCATTCGATGTCCTGCGATGGTGATGGCCGCGTGTCAAAAGGGGGATTCGTCGGGCAGCACCATCCTGGCGGGGGTTTTATGCGTTGAGTATAGAAAGTTCGGCGATAGAACGAGGGGGCCAATCATCATCAGTTGGAGCGATTTATGTAAACACTTCACTGCGAAAACATTGCGGAAAGCGCTCAGTTCGAAACGTTTTCGTTTCCCTTAGCGCGCGCTATAATGCCGGGTGAGACGCGTTTGATTGCCGCCCGCCAGCTTCCGGTTGAGGCCCGCGCGCTTAGTGTTATGAACACAATTCGCCCCTTGACTGCTTCCGATGTCCCCGGTGTCGCGGACTGGATTGCGGCGATCCCCCTCTGGCAGCGATATCACTACACTGCGGCACGCGCCGCCGAGGGTCTGTACGAAGCCCTGACGCGGGGCGACTTGCTTTTGACGGCAGATTGCGACGGCGAAACTGCCTGCGGGCTGGTGTGGTGCATGCCGCGCGGCGCCTTCGGACGCAGCACCTATCTGCGGCTGCTCGGCGTGAGGGCGGATTTTCACGGCGCCGGGCTGGGCGCGGCGCTGCTCGACGCAGCGGAACAGGCGGCCGCCCACACGCGCGACATGATCTTACTAGTGTCGGATTTTAATCACGGCGCCCAGCGCTTTTACGAGCGCCAGGGTTACCGGCAAGTCGGCGCCCTTCCGGGGTACGTGCTGCCGGACGTGACGGAGCTGATCTACCGAAAGCGGTTATCTACTTCGGGCGAGTCTTCAGGGTGACGAAAGGAGGCGGCTATCCGTAAGTCTCGCAGAGGCGCAATTGTGAGCTTATTGGGCTGGATATTTTGAGAGAGGAATGAATATGCGATCCGCTAAGTTTCTGTCCGTATCTCTTATCGTCCTCGTCGCGCTGATCTTCGGCGCCATCGTCCCGGCGAGCGCGCAGGATGGCGACAACATCCTCATCATGGCGCGCGCTGCGGACACCACCGGCCTCGATCCGCATCTTCAGACCGCGTTCGCCTCGCTCCGCCTGCTGGAGCTGATTTACGAGCCGCTGGTCAATCTTGACGCCGACCTCAACCTCGTCCCGGCGCTGGCCGAAAGCTGGGAGTTCTCGGAAGACGCTACGCAGCTCACGTTCAAGCTGCGCGAGGGCGTCACCTTCCATGACGGCTCGGACATGACGTCCGCCGACGTGAAAGCCTCGCTTGAGCGCATTCTCGACGAGGAAACCGGCGCCGCGACCCGCGCCAACCTGACCAGCATCGAGACAATCGACACGCCGGACGATTACACGGTGGTGCTGAACCTCAACACGCCAGACGTCCCGCTGGTGAGCGCGCTCGCCACGGTAAACGCCGTGATCCTGTCGTCGGACGTGATCGAGAACGGCGACCCGACGACCGACGTGATCGGCACCGGCCCGTTCATGCTCGAAGAGTGGATCCCGGAAGAGCGCACGATCCTCACCGCCAACCCGAACTGGTGGGATGAAGGTCCGTTCGTGGACGGCATTGAAATGCGCGTCATCCCCGACGAAGCGTCGATTCTGGCTGCCCTGCGCGCCGGTGAAATCGACTTCGCCCTGCTGAACGACCCGCTGGTCGCCACGCTGCTGATCGATGATCCGAACGTCGAACTGAACCGCGCCCCGGCGATCGCCTATCACGTCTTCCAGTTGAACGCCGCGCGCCCGCCGCTGGACATTCTTGAGGTCCGCCAGGCGATCTCGTGCGCCATCGACCGTCAGGCCGTGCTGGACACCGCCGCGCTCGGCGAGGGCAAAGTGACCGGCCCGCTGACCATTCCGGCGTACGAGCTGCCGCTGGACGAGTATTTCTGCTACGAGCAGGACGTCGAACTGGCGCGCCAGTTGATGGAAGAAGCCGGTTACGCGGACGGGTTTGAGATGACGATCATCGCCGCCAGCGCCGAGCCGCCGACCGCGCTCGCCGAAGCGCAGACGATCCAGGCGCAGTTGGCCGAGATCAACATCCAGGCGGAGATCGAGCCGCTGGAGCTGAGCGTCTATGTGGACCGCTGGCTCGCGGCGGACTTCGACGCGGCGGTGGCGCTCAACGGTGGGCGCTCTGACCCGTACTCGATGTACGTGCGCTACTGGACGTCAGACGGCAACCTGGCGACCGTTGCGGGATATGGCGACGAAACGCTCGACCGCCTGATGCGCGAGGGCCGCGTCGAAACCGACCCCGAAGCGCGCTTCGAGATCTTCGCGGAGTTCCAGCGTCACCTCGTCGAGATGGCCCCGTGGGTGTGGCTGTACACCGACTATGAGTACACCGCCCAGCAGCCATACGTCGAGGGCTTCGTCCCCATGCCGACCGACTCGATCTACTCGCTCGCGAAAGTCACCCTCGAGCGCTAAGGGTGACTCTTCTGGTTCAACACGGGGCGCGCCTGAGAGCGCGCCCCGGCTAAGGTTTTCAGTATGGCACGATATATCGCGCAGCGCGCCATCGCCTTCATCCCGACGGTGCTTGGTATCTCGCTGCTTGTGTTCTTTGCCATCCGCATGATCCCGGGCGACGCAATTACCGCGATGCTCGGCACAGAAGCGGGAATGCTCACCGCCAACCAGCGCGCGGCGCTCGAAGAATACTTCGGCCTGGATAAGCCGCTTTACGAGCAGTACTTAAGCTGGCTTGGCAACCTGCTTCAGGGCGATATGGGCTATTCCGTGCGGCACGGCCAGCCCGTGCTGGACGTGATCCTTGCGCGCTTCCCGGTCACGCTGGAACTGGCCGTGATGGCGGTGCTGATCGCGCTGGCGATCGGGCTGACGTTCGGCGTCCTGTCCGCGATCTTCCACAACTCGCCGCTCGACCTGCTCGGACAGCTTTTCGCGCTGATCGGGCTCGCCGCGCCAAACTTCCTGATCGGCACGCTGATCATCTACGTCCTGTCGGTGTACTTCGGCATCTTGCCGAACGCGGGCAACTATGTCGAGCTTACGGAAGACCCGGTCCGCAACTTGCAGCAGTTGATCTTCCCCGCGATCACGCTTGGGTTCGCGTTTTCCGCGTCCGTCATGCGCATGACCCGCTCCGCAATGCTCGAAGTGCTCGGGCAAGACTACATCCGCACGGCGCGCAGCAAGGGCCTCAAAGAGCGCACAATCCTCAGGCGGCACGCGTTGCGTAACGCCCTGATCCCGATCGTGACGCTGGTCGGCGTGGAAACGGGCTACCTGCTTGGCGGGACGGTCATCGTCGAGGAAATCTTCACGCTGCCGGGGATCGGGCGCCTGACCTACAACGCCATCTCTCAGCGAGACTACGCGCTGATCCAGGGCGTCACGCTCTTTATCGCGATGAACTTCGTCGTCATCAATCTGATTGTCGATTTTGTGTACACGCTGCTCGACCCGCGTATCTCTTATGCAAAACAACATTAAGACGCTCGATATCCCTAAGAAGGAACCCGGCTTCGCCCGGCGCTTGCTCCGCAGTCCGAGCGGCGTGGTTGGGATTCTCATCATCACCTTCTATCTGGCCGTCGCAGTAGCGGGTGCGCTCGGCCTGACGCCCCATTCTCCGCTGGAGCAGAACCGGCTGGAGCGTCTGAAGCCGCCCAGCCAGGTTTACCGTATGGGCACCGACCTCTACGGGCGAGACGTGGCGAGCCGCATCATGGACGGTGCGACGAACTCGCTGCGCGTGGCGTTGGCGTCGGTCTTCCTGTCCGGCACGGTAGGCACGCTGCTCGGCGCGATCTCCGGGTTCTTCGGCGGGCTGGTCGACCAGATCATCATGCGCGTAATGGACGTGTTCTTCGCCTTTCCGGCGATCCTGCTCGCGCTGTTAGTCGTCGTCGTGCTGGGGCCTGGGCTGAACAACACGATTCTGGCGATTGCGGTGGTCTACACGCCGATCTTCGCGCGGGTGGCGCGCGGTCCGACGCTATCCGTGCGCGAGATGGATTACGTCACCTCGGCACGCTGCGTGGGCGCCAGCGATACGCGGATCCTGCTGCGCCACGTGCTGCCGAACATCCTGCCGCCGCTGATCGTGCAGGTCAGCCTGGCGCTGTCGTGGTCGCTGCTGACCGAGGCCGGGCTGAGCTTCCTCGGGCTGGGGACGCGCCCGCCGCAAGCCTCGTGGGGCGTGATGCTCAGCGAGAGCCGCGCGCTGGCCGAGATGGCGCCCTGGCTGATGATCTATCCAGGGCTGGCGATCATGCTTGGCGTGCTTGGGTTCAACCTGCTTGGAGACGGGCTGCGCGACGTGCTCGACCCTCGTCTGCGCGGGAAGCGATAACCCCATGTTGTGCGGCGCGCCGGTCAGCGCGCCGCACGCATTTTTCCGCCTGAAACACCGCTAAAAAACCGCACAGAAGCACCTGACAGAGTGTCTATAACAGGGGGTGCTTTCAGTCACTTGACAAATACCCCGTATCACTGCATTAATTAGAAAACTCCTGACTGATGTACCACTGAGGCGCCCCCGGTCCAGCCTCTCTCCAGATCGGCGGGCGGCGTTAGTGTGTCAGGAGGCTCCACTCTTTTATTTGTTTACGGGGAGGACATTGTCGCTCCCGCCGGGTCCTTCTAAGGAGGCCGCTTAGATGAAGAATGGGTTACGTTTTATGACTGTTTTGACCCTGGTGGTGATGATGATATCGCCGCTAGTGGGTGCCGGTGTGTCGCCTTCCACCGTGCAAGCGCAGGAAGATGACACGTTCACCATCGCATGGATTCCCAAGTCGCTCAACAATCCGGTGTTCGAGCTTGGCCGTGACGGCTGCATGGCCGCCGCCGAGCAGCTTAGCGCCGAAGTCGGCCGCCCGGTCGAGTGCCTGTACATGGGCTCGGTGAACTCGGACATGGCTGAGCAGGCGCGCGTGATCGAAGACGCCATCTCGCAGGGCGTGGATGCGATCGGCGTGTCGTGCAACGACCCGGATGGCTGCGTTGACCCGATCAACGCTGCGATCGAGGCTGGCATCCCGGTCATGACCTGGGACTCCGACTCGCCTGACTCTGGCCGCTTCACCTACCTCGGTGTCGATAACTACACCGGCGGCTGGGCGGCTGGCGAGCTGCTCGTCCGCGCGATGGGCGAAGAGGGCAAGGTTGCCCTGCTGACCGGCGTCCCCGGCGCGTTCAACCTTGAAGAGCGCATGCGCGGCTTCCGCGACTACGTTGCCCAGTATCCGGGCATCGAGATCGTGGCGACGGTGGCGTGCAACGACGACATCAACCTCGGCGTCCAGGTGGTCGAGGAAACGATGCTCGCCAACCCCGACCTCGACGGGTGGTTCTTCGTCGGGCTGTGGCCGGTCTTCGCTGGACAGGGCGCCATGCCGCTGTTCGAGGAAGCCGTTCGCAACAACGGCATGAAGGCCGTGGCGTTCGACACCCTGCCGGTCGAGCTGGAATGGGTTCAGGACGGGCTGCTGCATGGCCTCGTCGGCCAGAAGTACTGGGGCTGGGGCTATGACACCGTGTTCATGGCGCTCAACCACGTCCTGAATCTGTACCCCTATCCGGACTGGACCGACAGCGGGATGGACATCGTGACGATCAACAACGTCGACGCGATGGCCGAAGCCTGGGCCACCAGCGACTTCACTAAGCCGCTGCCGCCTCCCTTCTAGGGATAAACCACATCCCGGAGCAAACGATCCTGCGGTGGGAGCGCATCCCACCGCAGGTCTCCCGATGAACAGATTTTAGGAAGGCGCAAACTTTGGAACAGCAACCGGTTCTCCGCGTCGAAGGGGTCAGCAAAACATTTCCCGGTGTTCGGGCGCTGAACAACGTGGACTTTGAAGTATATCGGGGCGAAGTGGTCGCCCTGCTCGGCGAAAACGGCGCCGGGAAGTCCACGCTGATGAAGATCCTGGCGGGCGCGTACCAGAAAGACAGCGGGACGATCTACCTCAATGGCAAGGAGATCCGCCCGCGCAACACGGCGCACTCGCAGGAACTGGGCATCGCCACGATCTACCAGGAATTCACGCTCACGCTGAACCAAACCGCCGCCGCTAACATCTTTATGAGCCGCGAGCCGCGCTATGGCGGGCTGCTCAAGCCGTTCAACCTGGTCAACCGGCGCAAGATGGAGCGCGATGCGGCGGAGCTATTGAAGCGAGTGCGGGCGCGCATCAACCCGGCGTCGCTGGTGGGCGATCTATCGGTCGCCGAGCGCCAGCAGGTTGAGATCGCAAAGGCGCTGGCGATTGACGCGCAGGTCATCATCATGGACGAGCCGACCTCAGCCCTGGGCGCGGACGAGACAAAATCGTTGTTTGAGATCATCCGCGATCTGCGCGCGCGCGGGCTGGCGATTATCTTTATCACGCACCGGCTCGAAGAAGTGTTTGAAATCAGCGACCGCATCATCGTCTTGCGGGACGGCGAGCGGGTCGGCACGCTGCGCACGGCTGAGGCCAACGTCGAGCAGATCATCCGGCTGATGGTCGGGCGCGATATCGAAGATATTTTCCTGAAGGAAGAGGTACCGATCGGCGAGCCGGTTCTCGCTGTGCAGGGCCTGACGCGGCGCGGCGTGGTAGAGAATGTGACCTTCGATGTGCGTCGCGGGGAAATCCTGGGCTTCGCCGGGCTGGTCGGCGCGGGGCGCACCGAGACGATGCGCATGATTTTCGGCGCGGACCCGAAAGACGATGGGTATATCTGGCTCGACGGGCAAGAGGTCGAGATTAACTCGCCGCAGGACGCGGTCGAACACGGCATCGGGCTGGTCCCCGAGGACCGGACGAATCAGGGGCTGGTGCTTGAGAACTCCGTTCTGTTCAACATGATCGTGCCGACGCTGGAACGCTTCGCCAAGATGGGTTGGCTGAAACGCCGTCTGGCGCGCCGCTCCGCGACCGTCTACGTCGACCGGCTGCGCGTCCGCACGCCGAGCATGGAACAGACCGTGAAGAACCTCTCCGGCGGCAACCAGCAGAAGGTTGTGCTTGCCAAGTGGCTGATGAACAACCCGAAGGTGCTGATCCTTGACGAGCCGACGCGCGGGATTGACGTGGGCGCGAAAGCCGAGATCCACCAGTTGATGGTCGAGCTGGCCAAGCAGGGGATCGCGATCATTATGATCTCGTCCGAGATGCCGGAAGTGTTGGCGATGAGCGACCGGATCGTCGTGATGCATGAAGGGCACATCACCGCCATCCTCAACCGGGAAGAGGCGACTCAGGAGCGGATTATGGCGTACGCCTGCGACCAGGCATTACCGCAGGCCATTGCAGCGCAACAAGGACAGGTAGCATGAGCGATGTAGCGGAACCATTGACCCGCCGCGAGGCGTTTGGCAAGGCGTCGCGCGCATGGTGGCGCGGGATTGCCTCGGGCCAGGAACTTGGTGTGTTTATCGTACTGGTGGCGATGGTGCTGTTCCTGTCGTGGAAGACCGACACGTTCGCCACCCAGCAGAACATCCGCAATATCTGGCTGTCGTTCTCGTGGATCGCGATCGCCGCCTTCGGGCAGACGTTCGTCATCATCACCGGCGGCATTGACCTCTCAACCGGCTCGACCATGGCGCTGGCCGGGCTCGCCGCCGCCTACCTTATCAGCGGGAATATCGAGGGACAGCCGTCGCCGTGGATGGTTGAGAAGATCGTCGGCGGCCGCACGCAGCAGATGGGGCCGGATGAATACGTGCCCATAGCATTGCTCGCCGGTCCGCTGATGGGCTTGCTGATTGGCACGATTAACGGAGTCCTCGTCGCCTGGGCGAACCTTCCGGCGTTTATCGCTACGCTCGGCATGATGAGCATCGCGCGTGGCGTGTGCTACGGGTGGTCGGGCGGATGGCCGTTCCAGAAGCTCAACAACGGGTTCCTGGAAGTCGGGCAGAGCGACGTGACGTTGCTGGGGCTGGACGTTCCGCTGCCGTTCATCATCATGATCATCATCGCGGTGTTGATGTCCATCTTCCTGATGCAGACGGTGTGGGGCTATCGCATCTACGCGTTGGGCGGCAATGAACAGGCGGCGCAGCTTTCCGGCATCAATACCAAGCGCATCAAGCTGATTGCGTTCATGGCATCCGGCCTGATGGCAGGCATCGGCGGCACGCTGATGACCGCGCGCCTCGGCGTCGCCGCGCCGACCGCCGCGCAGGGCTACGAATTGGACGCCATCGCGGCGGTGTTCATCGGCGGGACAAGCGTCTCCGGCGGCAAGGGAACGATCATCGGCACGCTCATCGGCGCGGCGATCATGCAGGTGTTGCGTAGCGGCTTGAACCTGCTCGGCTACGACCCCTACTGGCAGCCCGCCGCCATCGGCCTGACGATCATCCTGGCGATCATGTTCGACCGGCTGCGTGTCCGCTTCCAGAACCGGCCCATTCGCAGCGTGTTCAACGCGGAAGGGCTGCGCAGCCGCCTCGGGCGCTAGCGCCCCACTCCACCAAACGCTTCTCACCGCGCTCGTTTCCCACACCGGGGCGAGCGCGGTGTTTTTATGCGTCTCACCCACCGCATAGCGCCCGATTCCCACACACTCTGCCGATTATGCGAAAATCTTGCTATACAGGCAGCACGTCGTGTGCTTGACGGCGCTCGAAAATCGTTGTAATCTATTCGTAAGCGCTTACGAGAATTTTGCAAGAATTTCCAAGATCGAGCGCAACCAAGCGGCCCCACATTGTTCCTGCATCACAGCCCGGCTCTTTTTGACAGAGTTCGAGGGAGCGGTCGGCGGTGAAACTTAGTCTTCAGGATATCGCTGAGCGGGCGGGCGTCTCAACCGCCACCGTGTCACGCGCCCTGAACGACCGTGCGGGCGTCCACCCCAAGACACGCGAGCAGATTTTGCGCATTGCGCGCGAGATGGGTTACACGCCCAGTATGGCGGCGCGCGGGCTGGCGACCTCGCGCACGCAGAACCTCGGCCTGATCACCTACAAGCACCACCCACAACCAATCAGCTCCTATCACGTCGAAATCGCGCAGGGCATCGACGACGAGGCCCGGCAGCGCGGCTACCACGTCATCACCCGCTTTGTCGATCAGGCGATGATGCAGCTTGGGCAGCGGCTCGAACTCATCACCGAGCAGCGTGTCGACGGGCTGATCCTGGTCGGCCCGGCGCTGTCGCCCGCCTTCATCATCGAGCTATACAACACCGGCACGCCGCTCGTCCTGGTCGACAACATGCTACAAGAAACCAAGCTCGACACGGTCGTGTGCGACAACGCCGACGGCACTTACCAGATCACCCGCCACCTGACCGACGTTCACGGGCTGCGGCGGCTGGCATTTTTCTCCGGCCCGGCGCACTGGTTCAGCAGCCGGGAGCGGCGCAGCGGCTACGAGCGGGCGATGAGCGAGATCGGGGAAACGCCGTGCGTGGTCTTCATGGACGAGACGACTGTCAACACGGGCTATGGCGCGATGCGCGAAGCGCTGGCGCAGTATCCAGATCTTGAGGGCGTCGTGGCCGTCAACGACGCGACCGCGCTGGGCGCGATCCGCGCCTGCAAAGAGCTTGGCCGCCGCGTGCCGGGCGATCTGGCAGTGGTGGGATTCGATAATGTCGCATGGGGGCCGCTGCACGAGCCACCGCTGACTACGGTCGGCATGTTCAAGTACGAGACGGGAGTCCAGGCCGTCCGCCGCCTGATCGACGTGATCGAGCGGCCTGTGACGTCAGTCTATCAACTGCGGCTTGGCGTTGAGATGGTGATCCGCGAGTCGTGCGGGTGCCCGCCCGGCGAGGCAAATCCGCTCGGCGCCCCATAAGCCGCTTCAGACCTCGCGCGCTGGCAAAGGCCCGAAGGGCAAGGAGGAGATGCCGGGGGAAATGTCGCTTTGAGGTGCTGTTTCCGGCATACAGCGTAAGGATCTATTTACCTTGGAGGAGTTAGGTCAAATGAAACGAACGCTGCGTTTTGCACTGATCGCCCTGCTGACCGTGGCGCTGCTCCCGCTGGCGGGCGCGTCCACACTGGCGCAGGAACCGGTGACGCTCCGTGTCACCAACTGGGCGGGTGTTGAGGAAGCCGCCGAGTTCCAGGCGATCGTAGACGAGATCAACGCAAACAACACCGAGTTCCAGCTTGTCTACGAGCCGAAGCCCGACGACTACTACACCCAGCTTCAAACTCAGCTTGCGGGTGGCACCGCCGCCGACCTGATGTGGCTCGACCAGAACCACATGGAATGGGCGTTTGACGGCGTGCTGCTCGACATCAGCGAGTACCTCGCCAACGATGATCGCGATGTCGCCAACCCGGAAGACTACTTCGAGGGCATCTGGCAGACGGTCGCCATTAACGATGGCGTCTATGGCCTGCCGTGGATCGCGCAGCCGGTGGTGCTGTACTACAACCGCGCCATCTTCGATGAGATGGGCGTCGAATATCCGACCGCCGACTGGACGTGGGACGACTTCCGCGCCGCAGCCGAAGCGCTGACCAACGAAGAACACTACGGCTTTACGCTCAATGACTGGCCGCCAATCCAGATGTTCATCTGGTCGTTCGGCGGTGAAGTGATCAGCGAAGACCTGCAGACCTCGCCGATCGATACGCCCGAAGCGATGGCCGGGGCGCAGCTTTACGCGGACATGATCTTCAACGAAAGCTGCTGCCCGTCCGAACAGACTATCGCCGAAGAAGGCTTTGCTGAGATGTTCAAGGCCGGGCGCGTGGCGATGTTCATGGGCGGCGCTGCGGACGACCTCGACCGCGTTGAAGGGCTGGATGTCGGTGTGTCGCCCGTCCCGAAGGATGTGAACGGCGGGAACACGACCTTCGCCTGGACCGCCGCGACCGCAATCAACGCCGATACCGAGTACCCGGACCTGGCGTACGAGGCGCTGATCCAGCTCACCGAAGGCATCCACCACTGGAAGATCGTCTCGCCGCGCGTCTCACAAGCGAACGTCGAGCACCTGGTCGCGTCTGAGCCGCGCAAGGAAGCCAACGCCGAGGCGATCCTCGAAGCCGTGCCTTATATGCGCGCCTTCCGTATCTTCCCGCGCATGGCCGAGTGGGACCAGATCTTCTGGGAAGACTTCAAGGATCCGCTGTATCACGGTGAAGACACCGTCGAGAACCTGGCGGCGGATGCCCGTATCTTGCTTGAAGACGTGTTGGGCGACTAACCCACCCCGTGCTTGATGCACACGCGGCAGGAGCGGCCACCCCGCTCCTGCCCGCGTTCACCCCGCCGGCGTGAGTGAGGAGGTTTCCCGATGTCGGCCGACCCCGGGGCATTCAATACCTACTATCCGACCTTTCTGCGCTACATCGCGGTAGCTATCGGCCTCGGACTGTTGATGTACGGCGTCTACCGGCTGCTGCGACGGGCGGGCGCCAAGCACGAACCGGCGACCGGCTTCACGCTCGTGTTGCCGTGGATCGTCGGCTTCTTGATCTTTACCGTCTTCCCGATCGGGCTGTCGTTTTATCTGAGCTTCACCGAGTACAATATTTTGTGGGACGAGCCGCGCCCGCTCGAAGACCCGCTGTTTAACTACAAGCGCGCGCTGTCGATCAAGGTGGTCGAACTGCCTGAAGGCGAGCGCCCGCTCCAGGTCCTCGGCACGATGGAAGGGCCAACCCCCGTATCCGCCCTCGTTCACTCGGCGACGATGGTGG
>CBINGT010000018.1:0-17410 GCA_966250245.1 uncultured Anaerolineae bacterium | reverse complement strand
GTGTGCCGTCAAGATGATGACTGGGATCTTGGCGGTCGCCGGGTTGCGCTTGATCGCCGCGCACACCTCGAAGCCGTCGACCTCCGGCATATTGATGTCCAGAATGACGAGGTCGGGCGGCTGTGCGGCGATCAGATCCAGCGCCTCACGGCCGTTCTCCGCCAGGATTGGCGTATAGCCCAGGCTCAGCAGGATATCGCGCACCAGTTCCAGGCTATCGCGGTTGTCTTCGGCAACGAGGACGTTAGGCATAGGGTTTTGGCAGCGCGGGCAGGATGCGCCCCCATTTCAGTCCAGGAAGAACGCGAGCTTGCTTGCCAGCTCGCGCAGGTCGATCGGCTTCGAGACATAGTCGTCGCACCCCGCCTGGAGCGCTTTTTCCCGGTCGCCCACCATGGCGTGCGCGGTCAGCGCGATTACCGGGATGTGCCCCAGCGACTCGTCCTGCTTGATCTGGGTGGCGGCGGTCCACCCGTCCATCTTCGGCAGCGAAAGGTCCATCAGGATCAAGTCCGGCCGTTCGGAGCGCGCCAGCGCAACGCCGCTCTCGCCATCGGTCGCGACCACCACCTCATAGTTGAGAGCCGATAGGATATCGGTGATCAAGATGCGATTGTCGGGATTGTCTTCCACGACCAGAATCCGTTTAGCCATGTGATCTGGCACCGCAGATGGCACCCTTCGCTCCTTTCGTGCGCGCTCCACACCAATCTTAACGTATTGCGCGCCGGTCTGCATAGACTGACGGCGCGCGTATTTTTCACCGTTTTATGCGGTGACGTGTTGCAGTAAGTCGAGCAGCCCGTCAGGGTAGAGCGGTGGGCGGCCGGGGCCGAACTCGTCCAGGCGCTTCCACACCGCGAGGAAATCTTCGTCCAGCGCATCTTCCCGGCCCGGAATGGCGCTTTGGTCGTACAGCGAGCGATCCACGAAGGCGGCGTCGTAGACGAGCACGATCTCATGGCCGGGCGTGCCGTTGAAGGTGAAGCGGTTTTCGAGTGTGCCGAGGAAGCGCACGTCGGTGATTTCTGCGCCGATCTCCTCGCGGATCTCGCGGACGATTGCGTCGCGGCTGAGCTCGCCGAACTCGATTTCCCCGCCAAGCGGCCGGTAGAAGGTTTCGCCTTTTACGGGGTCGTAGGCTTCGGCGACGAGGATGCGATCTTTGTGGCGGAACACGGCGATGACGAGCGGGCGGATTGCCTTGGTGGACATAGGTGAATCTCCATCGGGCTCGTACAGCGCAGAGCCGCCGATCATACCGCACGATTTCCCGCGTCAACAGGGTGAACCCGCGATTTGCGGTTGCCGCGCCTTTGCCCCTGCGCTATGATTACCGAATGGTTGGCTCGCTCATGAGCCGGTAATAGGCACCAGAGAAGGCTGAACCCTTGACAGTGGAACATCCCGGCGCATACCCCGCGCCAACCGTCCAGCAAGCTTCGATCAATCAGGTGTGGACCGATGTGCCCCGGCCCGAGATCAAGCAGGGGCGCTCGTTTTGGCGTGAGCTGCTCGAGACGGTCATCCTGATCGCGGCGATCTACGCCTTTGTCAATCTGGCGACCGCGCGCTTCGTGGTCGACGGGCGGAGCATGCTGCCCAACTTCCAGACCGATCAGTTTATTATCGTCAGCCGGATCTCGTACGTGCTGGGCGAGCCACAGCGCGGCGACGTGGTCGTTTTTCACAACCCCGCCGATCCGTCGCATGACTTCATCAAGCGCGTGATCGGCCTGCCCGGCGAGACGATCACCATCCGCGATGGGCGGGTCTATGTAAACGGCATGCGCCTCGAGGAGCCATATATCCAGAACTTCTGCCGGGGGACCGTCTGCGACGACACCTGGGAGATCGGCCCGGACGAGTATTTTGTGCTCGGCGACAACCGTAGCTCCAGCCGGGACTCGCACAATTTCGGCCCCATCAGCCGCGATCTGATCATCGGTCGCGCCTTCCTGCGCTACTGGCCGCCGTCGGACTGGGGGATCATCACGCGCCCGTCGTACGAGCCTAGCGTCGTGCCCCTGCCGCAGATCACGCTGCCCGCGCCTGAAACCGCCGTCCCATCGGTCTGGGGCAGCGGTGAACTTGCGCCGGCCGGCCCGCCGCCAACACCTGTCCCCACGCCCACCGGATTCTGACGGAGCGAGCGCCCCAAGTGCCTCAAACATGCCCAGCCTGCGGAGTGGGGAGATTGCTCCCCACACGGCGCACGTATGTCACCCAGTACGGGGAAACGCTGGTTCATTCGGCGGATTTTCCCGCGCTGAAATGCGACACGTGCCGCCTGGTGATCTTCGACGAGGACGCGTTGAACCGGCTTGATCTGCTGGTAGGCGAGGCAGGTCCGCCGCCGAACGTGCCCGCCGGGCAGGCGCGCCACGCCGCCGACCCGCCCGCAGCGGAGCCGTCCGCGCGCGACGACTCGCCCGACGAGCCGCCTCGTCCGGATCGCGCGTAATCCTTCTGCAACAAGATTCGCTACAATAAACGTAACAGAACCCAAAACGCCGCCCGGTGCGGCGTCCGTTCAGGAGACACATTCCAACCATGCAGACCACCAATCTGTGGCATACGCTTCCGACCGGCCCGAATGTGCCCGACTCGGTTTACTGCATCGTGGAGATCCCGAAGGGCAGCCGCAACAAGTACGAGTACAGCAAGGTCGCGGGCGTGATCAAGCTCGACCGGGTGATCTATAGCTCGATGCACTATCCCAGCGACTACGGGCTGATCCCGCAGACCTACGCCGAAGATGGCGACCCGCTCGACATTCTGGTGATCGTCACCGAGCCGACCTTCGCGGGTTGTGTGATCGAAGCGCGCCCAATCGCGATCTTCCACATGGTCGATCGCGGCGACCCGGACGATAAGATCCTCGCCGTGCCCACGACCGACCCGCTCTTTAACGAGTATCAGGACATCACCGACGTGCCCAAGCACTTCCTGAGCGAGATCGCGCACTTTTTCCAGACGTACAAGCAGCTTCAGGGCATCCAGGTCACGCCGAGGGGGTGGGACGATGCGGCTGCCGCGCGCCGGGTGATCCTCGAGTCGATCGAACGGTACAAGAAAAAGTTCCCGCCGGAGCTCCGGGTCTAGCGGCCGGTTGCGGGCGCGGTTCGTCCGGTTTCACCACCCATTGTAGAATCGTCCTAGAGCGCCTGGCCGCCGGTGAGTCGAGCACGATTCTCGCTATAACGGATCGGGATTCCGTGTTATACTAAACGGTGGCTTACTAGAGCGATTGACCCGGCATGTCCCGCCTGACTACATCGAACTCTGCGCTTGATCTGGACCTGGCGAACCGGTTCCGTATGCTGCTGCACGGCGTGCGGCGCGTGCTGCCCTTCGAGGACGGTGGCCTGCTGTTGTACGAGCCGGATCAGCGTCTTCTGGCGCCTTATGTCTCGGTGGGCGTGCTGCACCTCGACCACGACGCGCACGACCTTGCCCGGCAGTCGATGCGTCGCCACGGCCCGGCGTGGTCAGGCGAGGCGGGATGCTGGCGCGTCGCGGTGCCGGTCATTCACGGCGAGACGTTCTTCGGCGTGCTGATGTTCAGCGCCTGCCGCACCGATCGCTTCTCGGACGAACAACTTGCGCTGCTGCAACTGCTGGGCGAGCAAATCGCGCTGGAGCTTTACACGCTCCAGTATGTTCGCGCGCTGAAGGAGCAGCATCGCGCGGAGCTTGCCGCGCAGCAGGTCGAGCTACGCAAGCTGCAGTAGCTCAAGCGGATCGCGAATGTAGGCGCGGCGCCGCAGGGGAAGTCGCTCGACGAGCTGGCCGCCGCGCTACGGGAGACGGCGGCGCTTCTCGAATGCGAGGGTGCACAGCTTCTGCTGCCCGATCCGCAGGGCTACCAGTTGTTTGTGCAGCCAGCGACCGCTTATGGCGTGGGGGCCGAACACACCGCGCTGCGATGGGCGCTGGACGGGCCGGGCGCGCCGGTCGACGCCTACCACACCGGCGAGCCGCGCGTCGCCACGGCAGGCGAGCTGGCCGGACCGCGCTTCCGGAATGCCCTGGCCTGCCCGCTGAACGCGCATGGCCGGACGCTCGGCGTGCTGTTCCTCATCAACCGGCAAGCGGGCTCCTTCGACGCGGACGCAGTGGAGATCGCGCAGTCGGTCGCGGTTCAGATCGCGCTCAGCGCCGTGACGGGGCACTTTTTGCGCACCGAGGTTCGCCGCGCTGACTTGATGAACCGGGTCAACCGGGTCAGCCAGGAACTCTACGCCATACTGGACGTCCAGTCATTGCTGCGGAAGCTGGCGCAGCGCGTGCTGGATGTGTTCGAGCACGACGCCGTGCATATCCTCTTGCTCACCGAGGATCGCAGCATGTTGCAACTGCGCGCCAGCGCGACGATCAGCCCTGAGCTGGACTTTCCACCGGGCTTTTCCATCCCGGCGGAGAGCGGTGTGGTGGGGCGCGTCACGAAGTCCGGGCCCACCGAGATCATCCCGGACACACGCTCGGATCGTGACTTCCTGCGCCTGCCGGAGCTTCTTAGCGTGCAAAGCGCCCTGACGATCCCGCTCATGCGCGGCGATCAGACCGTCGGGGTGATCAGCGTGCTTTCCACGCAGCTCAACGCTTTCAGCGACGCCGAGCGCGACGCGATGGAAACGCTGGTCCGGCAGATCAGCATCGCGCTGGAAAACGCGCACCTGTACGAGCAGGCGCAGCGTCGCCTGCTGGAACAGAGCATCGTCTACCAGATCGGGCAGGACCTCGCGTCGATCCTCGACTATGGCGAGCTGGCGCAGGCGATGGTCGAGCACATGAACCGCGCGCTGAACACGTCAAGCTGCGTGGTTGGGCTGTACGAGCCGCACCTGGGCGGGGTACGCATTGGCGCCGCCTATCGCGATCCCGATCACCCCGCGTCGTTGCCGGTTCTCGAGCCGGGGCGCGTGCTGCCGCTGGCGGGGCGTCCCGCGCTGGAACGGGCGATCCAGACCGGCGCTCCGGTGACTGTCTACCGCGAGCAGGATGACTCGCTGCCCGGCGCGCAGGCGTTGCTTGAACAGTGGGGCGTGCATAGCCAGCTTGTGCTGCCGATGGTCGCGGGAGAGCGGGTGATCGGCGTGGTGGATTGGACCGATTACCACCCTGGGCGCGTGTTCTCGCAAGACGATCTGCGCCTCGCGCAGACGCTGGTCGGGCAGGCGACGATCGCGTTTGACAACGCGTTGCTGTTTCAGGAGCTTGAGCGCCGCGCGCAAGAGTTGGCGCAGGCCAACCAGATCAAGGGGCAGTTCCTGGCGACGATCAGCCACGAGCTCCGCACGCCGATGAACAGCATCATCGGCTTCAGCGAGGCGTTGCTCAACGGGCTTTATGGTTCGCTCAACGACGCGCAGACCAGCCGCGTCCAGCGGATTCATCGTAACGCGCGCGACCTGCTGCATCTGATCGACGATCTGCTCGATCTGTCCAAGATCGACGCCGGGCACATGACGCTGTATCCCTCGCGGGTATCCGTCAGCGATGTAGTGTCGCATGTTGTGCTGGGGATGGAAGCGCAGGCGCAGGCGCGCGGGCTGGAGTTGCGCGTCGAGCTCGACCCGGACCTGCCGGCGATGTGCGCCGATCCGAAACGCTTGCAGCAGATCATCACCAATCTGCTCAGCAACGCCATCAAATTCACACCGGAAGGCCACGTTGTCGTCAGCGCAAGCATCAGCCCAAACGGAGACGGCTCGGGTATCATGATCACGGTCGAAGACACCGGGATCGGGATCGACGAGAAAGATCATGCGCTGATCTTCGACGAGTTTCGCCAGGCCGACGGCAGCACGACCCGGCAGTACGGCGGCACGGGGCTGGGTCTGGCGATTACGAGAAAGCTGGTAGAGATGATGGGCGGCACGATCACGCTTCAGAGCGCGCCGGGGCAGGGCAGCCGCTTTACCGTCCACCTGCCGCTTGAGGAATCTGCCGCTTGCTAAGCGATGCAACGAGCCGTTAGCGACGAACAGCTTGCACCGCTATCGGCTAAACCGGGCAGGCAACCTGATGTCAATCGGTCCCGTTTCGCTGCTCAACATCACGGCCGACGTGTTGTTGCTGCTCTGCGCGCTTGCGCTGGCCGTGATTATGCTCTGGCAAGACTCGCACCGTCGCACACGGGTCTTCGCGGTCTGTATGGTCGTGTTCGCGGCCTACGGAATGAGCGACCTGCTGTGGAAATTCGCCGGTCCGCTCGATTATGCGGCGTATCCCCCGCTGAAACTGGCGACCATCTTCTACATGGCCGGGCTCGTCCTGCTGACGCTTTTCTCGCTGATTTTCGGGCAGGTGTCTGCCTCGCGCTGGCGCCTGACCGCCGTCTTCTCCGTGCCGGTGGGCACGATATTCGCGCTGCTGGCGGCGTCCGGCGCCTTCTACCGGGATGTCCGGCAATTGGAGCGCGGCACCTACAGCTATCTCCTGACCGACGTTGGCGAGATGGGCGTGGTCATTCAGGTGGCGTACCTGTGCGTGGTGACGTACCTGTTGTGGCGGCGAGACACCACGCTCAGCCGGTCGCTCGTCCCGCCGATGGTCGTGCTGACGGTGGGCGCGGCGCTGCACGGCCTGTTGATCCCGCTTGGTGTGTACGCAGTCAGCGTGACGGCCTCGGCGATCGCGATCATTATGATCGGGCACACGCTCGTCAAGCGCGAGGTCTACAAGCCGCTGGCGGACCTCAACGCCGAGCTCATCGCGAAAAACACCGAGCTTCAGGAAGCGGCGCGCCTCAAAAGCCAGTTCCTCGCCAACATGACGCACGAGCTCCGCACGCCGCTGAACTCGATCATCGGCTATACGGACATGATCACTGCCGGGATGTACGGCGAGCTGAACGAGGTCCAGCTTGACCGCATGACGCGCGTCAACCGCAACGGGTTGCACCTGCTCGCGCTGATCAACGATGTGCTCGACCTCAGCAAGATCGAAGCGGGGCGGCTGGAGCTGGCGCGCTCCCGTGTTGCCGTCTCCCCGCTGATCGATGCGGTGTGCGTTGAAGCCAAGCCGCGCGTTTCCGCCAAGGGCCTGCGTCTGGTGTACGAGGTTGAGGGGCACCTGCCGCCGATCTGGGTCGATGAGGTGCGCGTCCACCAGATTCTCGACAAGCTGCTGTCGAACGCGATCAACTTCACCGACGAGGGCACGATCACCGTGCGCGCGCAGTTCGACCCGGTGCGGAACGAGGTGGTGATCAGCGTGGCGGACACCGGCTCCGGCGTCGAGCCGTCGCAGCGGGCGACGCTGTTTGAAGCGTTCGTGCCGGGCGCCAGCCGCCAGGTCGATCCGCGCAAAGGGGCGGGCCTGGGCCTCGCGATCGCGTACCGGCTGGCAGAGCTCCACGGCGGGCGAATGTGGTACGAGACGGTTCTCGGCAGCGGCTCGACGTTCTATGTGGCGTTTCCGGCGCTGAGCGACAAGACCGCGACGGCCGAGCACGGGTCGGTCAGGCTCGAGGAGTGGCGCCGATGACGATCTCGCCGACGACGGTATTCGTGGTGATCGCCAATGGAATTACGGCCGTGGTCGCGGTCGCGCTGCTGATGCTCGTCTTGTGGCAGGCGCCGCGCCAGCGTGCAAACCAGTGGTTTGCCGTGACGATGGCGTCGCTGGCAGCTTATGTGGTGAGCAACGCGTTCGCGCGGTTCGTCGATCCGCTGGCGATCGACCCGCAGCCGGTCTTCTACCTGGCGACGAACATTTACGGCCTGTTCGTGGTATCGATCTTTTTCTTCGCATCGGAGTTCGCGGCCGGGCGCCCACGCGCGACGAAGGTGATGCGTATCGCAGGGATCATGCTGGTGATTTTCCCGACGATCGCGCTGTGGACTGGCAACATGGTGACCGACGCGCGCCCAGCGCCCAATGACCCCGGCGGCTACACGTGGCAGTACACGCCGATCGGCCATGTGATCAGTGTGACGACGTTTGCGTATCTGATCACGACGGCGATCGTGCTGGCTCGGAGCAAGGACGAACGGGCGCGCAGCCTGTGGCCCGCGCCAGTGTTTACGATCATCGGGCTGCTGACGGTGATTGTGATCTGGCCGCGCATCAACATCCCTCTGAACGCCGTTTTCCTGGCGCTGACGGCGTTCGCGCTCGGCCTGCCGGTGTTGCGGCACGAGTTGTTCAATCCGCTGGCGAACGCGCATGCAGAGCTGCTGCGTAAGAATCGCGAACTGGAGCGGGTGAACCGGGTAAAGAGCCAGTTCCTCGCGACGGTCAGCCACGAACTGCGCACGCCGCTGAACTCGATCAACGGGTACTCCGAGGTGATGCTGTCGGGCGCGTACGGCCCGCTGAACGACGTCCAGCGCGACCGGCTGGAGAAGGTTCTGCGCAACGGCCGCCAGCTTCTAAGCCTGATCAACGATGTGCTGGACCTCAACCAGATCGAGCGGGGCGGGCTGCGGCTGGATATACGGCCCGTCGAGCTGGTGCCGCTGCTCGATGCCGTTCTCGATACGTGCGGGCCGCTGGCCGCGCAGAAGGGCCTGCGCTTCGAGCGGGATTATGCCGGGGCGCCGGCGGTGTGCGGTGATGAAGTCCGCCTGCGCGAGATCATGATGAACGTGGTGGCGAATGCCTGTAAGTTCACCGATGCGGGCGCGATCACGGTGCGGGCGCGGGCGGATGGCGAGATGGTGCGAATTGAGGTGTCCGATACCGGCGTTGGGATTCCGCCCGATCAGATCGACGCGGTGTTTATGGAGTTCCAGCAGGTGGCCGGGCATCATTCCGCCGGAGAAGGGACCGGCCTGGGGATGCCGATCGCCAAGCAGCTTGTCGAGCTACACCACGGCCGCATCTGGCTGGAGAGCCGTCCGGGCGAGGGCACGACCGTCTTCATCACGCTGCCCGCCGCCGAGCCGGTCGAGAGCGAGCAGGGTGAGCCAGTTCAAGCGGTGAAGCAGGTATGAAGCAGCAGAAAGGCAGCTAAAGACAGCCCAAAACAGCTAAGAGCAGCGGGAAGGTTTTCTGCTGTTCTTGTAGTTGTCTCTGGCTGTTCTTTGCTGCTGTTAGCCGCTCTCGGCTTACGCAAAGCCAGACAGGGGAGGGACGCGCGTCCGGTAGGCGAGGGCGTGGATCGTCCCGATGATCAGCAGCGTCGCGCCGCCCCAGATGCCGAGCACTGCCAGCGCCGCCAGCACCGAGGCGACCACCGCCGCCGTTTCCGCCTGCTCGATGGCGGCCTCGCTCACGTCCACATCCGACTCGAGGTCCAGAAATTCGGTGATCGGCAGGCCGAGCAGGTCGATCTCGCCGAGCGCCGAGCGCCGCTGATCGTCCTGCATCCACAGTCCGGCGATCACCCCCAGCACGATCGCCAGCACCAGGCTCAGCACCAGGATCGTCAGCCCGACCAGGCTCCACCGACGGCCGGAGCGTGATCGCTCTCGCCGGATGTGGGCCGCGCCAGGCCCGTCCTCATAGACGCGCCCGTCCGGTTCGAGCGTCAGATAGACCATATCGCGCCGGAAGCCGCTGAACGCCTGGATCGCGATATACCACAGCAGGCCGATGATCGTCAGGATCGCCAGCGCCCACCCCCCGACACCGAGCGGTTTGCCGTAGGAGAGCGTGGCTTCCTGCGCGGAGTGGACGTGCGCCTGATAGCCCGCGTCGAGATAGCCCTGGATGCGCTGCTGGAAGAAGCGAGTCGCAGCGTCCCAGTAGTTTTGCGCCCCGCCCGCCGGATACGGCATCCAGCCCTGAAGGGGCGGGCGCAGCGCGGACGCGGGCGGCGCGGCGATAGGTTCCTGCGGGCGGTAGGGGCTGGTGACGTCCGCTTCAGGCGGCGCGCCGAGTCCTCGATCAAACTGCATGGTTGGCTCGTCGCTCGGGCTGCCCGCCAGTTCTTCCTCGACGTCTTCCGGCAGGCGGGGGATCGTGACGTCCGCTTCAAAGCCGCGCGATCTGCGGCCACCGCTCACGTCAAGGTTCGGGCTGGTGGGCCGGTCGTGCGGGTCGAGCGGCGCTTCCGGCTCTTTGTGGATCGCAGGCAGCGTCGCCTCGGGAAGCCAGCCGGGCATCGTGGGACGCTCCTCGCGCACCGCGAGCGGCTCGGACGGCGTGCCCTCTTCACCCGGCGCGGTTTCTCCGCCTTCCCCCGATTCGGGCGCCGGTTCGATTTCAGGGAGCCAGGGCGCAGTTTCGGCTGGTTCGTCCTCGTCGGCTTGCGCCGCTTCGATCTCAGCCAGCACGTCGGCTACCGGGTCTTCGAGATCGGTGTCGGATGCGGTGGCTTCCGGGGATGGCTCGTCGAGCGGCGCGTCACAGCGCGGGCAGATGTTGCGGTCGGTGATGACGTACGCACCGCAGTTCGGGCAGACTCTTAATTCACGCACTCGGTCGATTCCTTTTCCTCATCTCCTGAACAATTGTACAACGTTTCGCCGTGGCTGCCTGCCGTCTGCCCATCGGCTGGCACGCGAAGCGCCGCCGCTTTCAGACGCTTCGCTTTACAATTGAATCAACGGCAGCGGTTGGCAATGAACGCCGTGCACTTAGCTCCTGGCTAACCGCTAATCGCTAACCGCTAACTGCTCAGTAGGAGTTGCTATGGCGACCTTTAACCTGTTCAGCGACGCGTTTCTTGCAGGAGACATCATCCCGATCCGGCACACGTGCGAGGGCAAAGACATCTCCCCGCCGCTGACGTGGGGCGATCCACCCGAGGGCACGCAGAGCTTTGCGCTGATCTGCGACGATCCCGATGCCCCGGCTGGGGACTGGGTTCACTGGCTGCTGTACGACATCCCGCCGAACGTGCGCGGGCTGCCGCAGGGTATCGAGAAAGATCCGGAGCTACCCGACGGGAGCCGCCAGGGACGCAACGGATTCGGGCGGCTCGGCTATGCGGGGCCCTGTCCGCCGTCCGGTCGAGGCGCGCACCGCTATTTCTTCACCCTCTACGCGCTGGACACGAGGCTCGGCCTCGCGCCCGCCGCGTCCAAGCAGGACCTGCTGGCGGCGATGGAAGGGCACATCCTCGCGAAAGCCGAGCTGATGGGGCGTTTCGAGCGGGCGACGAAGAAATAGAGAGCAGCAAAAAAACAGCTAAGAACAGCCAGAGACAGCTACAAGAACAGCAAAAACCTTCCCGCTGCTCTTAGCTGCTTTTGGCTGTCTTTCGCTGCTTTGCCGCTGCTTTTGAGCTAGCGAAGCGCCAGATACACCCCCACCGACGCTGCCCACGCGAGATAGGCGGTGGCCAGCATGGCGACCAGCCCCATCCCCGCGCGCGACGCCAGCCACAGCGCCACCGCGAAGATCAGCGTCGCGATCACGCCGAGCACCAGCGAGCCGGTGAACTCTGTGATCGCGGCAGGGTTGTCGCGGTTGGCGGCGTAGACGATCCACAGGGCGAGGGGGATGGCCAGCGGCATCGTGGCGGTGATGGCCGCGAACGTCTTGGAATACGACTGGATTACCGCGATCGCGATGATGATGAGGATCGAGATTCCGACGGGCAGCCACTGCTGCAGGGTCTGGCTCATGGCGCGAACCTGTCTCCCGGTGTGTGACTCGTAGCAGCGCACCAGCATACCGGTTTCCCGGCGCGTGATCAACGGCGTGCTTCTGGCGCTTCTAGCTGTCGTATAATGAGGGTGGAACACGGCCGCGCTGGGAGGTGGTCATATGACGAAGCAGGAAGAGCGCTGGCGGCAGGCGTTCGGCATGTACGATGCGCTGCGCGAGCGGGTGCTCAGCCAGGTGACCCGATGGGAGTGGGCCGACGACGAGCGTTACGACCCGCGCCCGCTGTACTTCGAGCGGAGTAAGTTGCGTCGCGGCCAGGTGGTCAACGGCGCGGTTGGTGATTACAGCGGCCACTGGCGCTACGGTTTCGACGATGCGGAGCGGCTGGTCGCGGCGCGGGGCTATCCTGCGCGGGCGCTGCACGAAGATCTATGCCTCGAAGACTTTTACCTTTACAGCGAGCGGCTGGTCGAGTCGATCCGCTTCGCGCAATACCAGCCGAAAATCCCCATCCGCGTCGCGCATCAGGGCTGGAACGGCGGTCAGCTTGAGCAGTACGCCGCCTTTTCGGTGGAGCTTGGGGTGATCACCACCGAGCTGACGCCCGATCAGGCGTTGCGCTTCGCAGCGGAGAACAACGGCGTCTCGCAATACCACGAACGGTACATTTACGACGATGGGCGGCTGGTGCGTATCCAGGTGCGGCACGCCTGGGGCGGGGAGCTGTTCGCCCATGAGGAACTTGTCAGCTACGACAAGCTCAGCCGCGTGCAGCACATCGAGGCCCGGTACGCTGACGGCTCCACGCAGACGGTTTACCGCCGTCCCGAGCCGTCCTATGGCGTGGGAACGCCCGCCGGACGCATCTATCAACGCCTGTTAGAAGCGATCCCTCGGCGGCTGGCGCAGGCGAAAATCCGCGATAAGGTGTACTGCCTCGTGCTGTGCTACAGCACCGGAGTCACGCTGCCGCGTCTGGCGCTCGGACTGGAGAAGACGCGCTCTGAACTGGTCAAGCGGCACAACGGCGCCGGGTTGGTCGCTGCGCTGTGGCAGCCGGATGATGTGGTGATCGAACTGGACGATCCGGCCACGCAAGCCGATCGCGCGATCTTCGAGCAGCAGATCGCGTTGAGTGGCGACGACGAGCCCGCCCGCGAGTTGCTGTGCGATCTGGCGCTGGCGCTGACGGACGTAAAGTGGAAGGGCGTGCTGAACACGACGAAGGATTTTGTCGTCTTTGCGGCCAATTACGTCCAGGATCGCCCGCAGGATGCGTTGGCCGCGAGCGTGCCGCCCAAGCAGCTAGCCGAGTTCCGGCGGAAGGGGTGGCTCTAGCGGATAGGACCTAATTCTGGACGGGCAATTCGTCGCACGGGCCGGTGAGCTCACCCGCCGCACGATCGACCCAGCCGGTCCGGTCGGCGTCGCGCTCGATCAGGATGCGGACCCGTTCTTCGCTCAGCCGGATGACCGCATACGACTGTCCGGCGGCAAGGGCGTTCGTGGCGTCCGCCAGCGAGCTATCGTGCCGCTCGAAGACCAGCACCGGCTCTGTCGAAGGGACAAACTCGCAGCCGTTCGGCTCCTCGACACGCTCGACTGCGCTCGCCTCGCCGTCGCGCTGGTCGAGCGCGATCAGCACCAGCATGCCGAAGAAGACGGCTGTAAACAGGATCATCCCCAGGATGACTAACGCTCCGGAATTGAGCCTCACAATAGCCTCTTTCCCTTTCTCCCCCGCAAACGTCCCTTTCCCGAAATTTTAGCAGCGCGCCGCTCGCTTGACTAAGCGTGAGGGTCCCGCAACATGCCTCGATACGGGCCAGGGGTGGAGTCCGGGATTTCGACCGCGCCGACGGTTTTTGCGTAGAACTCGGCCGGTCCGACTCCGCCGATCACCGCGTAAAAATAGCCGCGGGCAGCCATCGCGTGCAGGCATGCGACCAGCAGCGCCGCGCCGACGCCGGTTCCTCGCGCCGCCTCGTCCACGCCGATCGGGCCGAACATGCCCAGGCCCGTCGCGTCGTAGCAGCTAAAGCCGAGCAGAGCCCCATCACGCACGGCGACGAAGCAGGTCGGCGGCTTGGCGTTGCACGAAACGTCCGCTTCGCTGACCCACGCTTCGCCGAAGCGCTCGCGAATCCAGGCGAGGATGTGGTGCTTCTCCGGCGGCAGCGCGCGGCGGATGTCTACTCCGGCGGCGCGAGCGCGCTCAAGGTGCGGTTCCAGCGCGGGCAGTTCGTAGAGCTTAACGAGCATGTCAGTCATGGGGCGAGCCTTTCGGTGGGGGATGCGCAGTGATACGCGGCGAATTATGGCACAGATACGCCGGACGACAACAAAGGGCGAGGCGCAATAATACGCGCCTCGCCCCGTTTTATCCGAGTTGTTTTGTGTTTACTCGACCGTGACGCTCTTGGCGAGGTTGCGCGGCTGGTCCACATCCGCGCCGCGCCAGACCGCGATGTGATACGCCAGCAGTTGCAGCGGGATCACGCTCACGACCGGGCTGAGCAGCGGCGGGACCGGCGGCACGTACAGTACGTGATCGGCCTTTTCCGCGATCAGCGTGTCGCCGTCAGTCGCAATTGCGATCACGCGCCCGCCCCGCGACTTCGCCTGCTCGATCTGGCTGAGCATCTTCTCGTAGACCGCGTCCTGCAGCGCGATCGCCACCACCGGCATCTGCTCGTCGATCAGCGCGATCGGGCCATGCTTCATCTCCCCGGCGGGGTAGCCCTCGGCGTGGATGTAGCTGATCTCCTTGAGCTTGAGCGCGCCCTCAAGCGCAATGGGGTAGTTGATTCCGCGTCCTAGATAGAGGAAGTTCGTGTAGTGATAGGTCTCGGCGGCAAGCGCCTCGACCTCGGATTCTCGCTCCAACACCTGCCCGACGAGATCTGGCAGGCGAGCGAGGTCTTCCGCGTGCGCCTGGGACTGCTCGCAGCTTAGCGTGCCGCGTTGCTGGCCCAGGTAGAGCGCCAGAAGGTACTGGTCAACGATGCTGGTGGTGAACGCCTTCGTGCTGGCGACACCGATCTCCGGCCCGGCCTGCATGGTGATGTACCCGTCCGCCACGCGCATCGCCTGGCTGCCGACCACGTTCACGATGCTCCACAGAAGCGCGCCTTTTTCGCGCGCCTCTTCCATCGCCGCCAGCGTATCGACCGTCTCGCCGGACTGGGTGATCGCCAGCACGGCGCAGTCTTCGTCCAGAATCGGGTTGCGATAGCGGTACTCGCTGCCGTAATCGACCTCGACCGGCAGGCGCGTCAGATCTTCGAGGATGAACTTGCCGACCAGTCCGCTATAGGCGCTCGTCCCGCAGGCGACCGTCACGATCCGTTTCAGGCGACGGGCGCGCTCCGGCTCGATCTCCAGGTCCGGCAGCACGACGCACCCGTGCTGGAAGTCGACCCGCCCGCCGAGCGTGTCGGTCAGCGCGCGGGCTTGCTCGTGAATTTCCTTCTGCATAAAGTGCTTGTATTCGCCCCGCGCCGCGCTGACTGGGTCCCAGGCGATCATGTGGACCTGCGCATCGACCGGCATCCCGTCGAGCGTTTGCACGTGATAGGCGTCGCGCGTGATGGTCGCTATCTGGCGGCTCTCAAGGAAGACCATCCGGCGCGTGTGCTCGAGGATGGCCGGGATGTCGGACGCGACGAACATCTCGCCGTCGCCCAGGCCGAGCGCCACACCGCCCGCGTTGCCGATCCGCACCGCAACCAGACGATCCGGCTCGTCAGCGGAGAGGACGACGATCGCGTGCGCGCCGCGCAGCCGCAGAACGGCGCAGCGGACCGCTTCGACCAGCGGAAAACCGGCGTCGCGCTCGCGCTGGATCAGATGCACGATCACCTCGGTGTCGGTTTCCGAAGCGAACTGGATCCCCTCTGCTTCCAGCTCGGCGCGCAGCTCGCGGAAGTTCTCGACAATGCCGTTGTGTACGACGACGGTGCGCCCGTTCTGGCTGATGTGCGGGTGTGCGTTGCGCGGGCTAGGGACGCCATGCGTCGCCCAGCGGGTGTGGCCGATACCAATGTGGCCGTTGAGCGGCGCGTCGTTCACGCGCTGCATGAGGTTGGTCAGCTTGCCGACGTCGCGCCGGATCGCGATCGTGTCGCCCTGCAACACGGCAATCCCCGCCGAGTCGTAGCCGCGATATTCAAGACGCTGCAAGCCGGACAGAATGATCGGGGTCGCGTCACGCGGACCGATGTATCCCACGATTCCACACATAGCGGTTTCCTCCCAGGGGCAGGCATGTGCGTGCAAGCAGAACGCCGCCTGCCAGGCTGCATTGTGATGACAGGATAAGATGCAATGACCTTGCAGTCTGGAAACACCACTGCCGTGCGGTTCTGGGCCACGGTTACCCGTGGTCTTTGTGGCACGGCTGCGTTGGGAGGGGAACGCTCGAGGGCGGTGGTGTGCGCCCTGGCGGCATCCGCAGAAGCCTCGATTTTCCCCCGGATGGGTCCGGGGTTAGTCTCACCCCACGGTGAGAAACCGCCACCTCGTATCCCTGCCAGCCTTTCCGGCAGGGCCTTGCGCTAGGGTCCCCTCATTCTATTGGCGCGTCACCTCCTATAAGGCTCATACTATTCACTCTTAAGCAGTATACACGCGTGCGGGCTGGGAGCCAATCAAAGAGTTGTAAAAAATCACAGGCCGGTATTTTTTTTACTTTTTTCAGTTATTGATAGTACAATCGTACTAATTGTTTACACCGGAAGGACAAGTAAAGGACGATTTAACCCAATGAGCTCTGCAAACTACAAACCCTTTGGCGGTGTCATCGCCGCGCCGAACCTCCACGCCGAAGCAGTCGTCACGCTGCTGACTCATCACATCCGCGACCGGTTTGAGCTTGCATACTATCCCCACGCCAACGATATCGCATCTCCGCAGCGGCATCATTTCATTGTTGTCTTCTCGGTGGGCGATCTCGAAGCGGTCGCGCGGCGCTATCGGGCCAGCAACGGCGGCGCGCATCCAGTGCTCATCCACGTCGACGAGCCGGAGATGCTGGGGCACATCGACTATAAAAGCTTTTTCCCAGACTTTGAGGTGATCCCCATCGGGCAAGCGGACCTGACTGCTCAGCCGGACGTCACCCTGCAGTTGGACCTCTTCAAGCGGGTGATTGAAGCGTTGGAAGCACGCGTTAAGGCGCCGGGGGCCAGCTTGCAATAGATTTTTGCATGCGCTCCCGCTCGCGCTGCGCGCGGCGCTGGCGGCGGCGCCAGGTTCGCATCAGCAATAAAAACATACTGATATCGATTGTCGTGTGCGCGGCGATCGGCGCCCACAGCCCGCCGGTCCACTCTGCCAGCCCACTGAGCAGAACGCTCGCCAGTGTGGCATAGGCGAAGTAGGCCGGCGTGACTCCGTGCAACGCGCCGAACAGCAGGGACGTCAGCAGCCAGCCGATCGCGGGCTGCAGCGCGCCACGAAACAGAATTTCCTCGGGGATCCCCGCCAGCAGCCCGAACAGCACCGCATGGTGCGGCGCGAGCGTGCGCATGTCGATCGTTCGCAGGATCAGCGTTTTGATGTGCTGGAACGACGGCACCTGGCGAAACACCAGCCACGCCGCAACCGAGAACACCGGGCCCAGCGCCGCGCCGAGCAGCAGGTTCAGCAGCCAGCCGTTGGTCGGAAACCACGTCGCAAGCGTGTCATCTCCGAAACCGATACGCCACACTGCCGCGATCGCGATCATCACAATGCCGAGTAGCAGGCCATACGCAGCGAGTTCGCTGGCGCGGGTGGGCGGCGGCTCGACCTGGTGCGGGGGGAATGAGGCGCCGTGCTCGGGTGGGATTCCTGATGGAGCCTCACCGGGCGTGTGCTTTGGCGCGGGCGGAGACACATTCATCTGACGGCTTCTATGTTC
>CBINGT010000017.1:0-17650 GCA_966250245.1 uncultured Anaerolineae bacterium | reverse complement strand
TCCTCGCGGCGCGTTTGTTCTATCGAGATAGTGCGGTCCGCTCAGCCGGGGATCTCCTCGGCGGACGCTTGATCCTGCTTGACCTCGGTGATCGGCATGTACTCGTCGGTCGCGCCGCGCTGCCAGGTGATGCGCGGGACGATCGAGTCGTAGATGATGCGATCCTTGTACTGGATCACGCGCCGGATCACGCTTTCGATCAGCGAGTCCGAGAGATAGTGCGGCTTCAGCCCCAGGTCGAACAGCTCCTTGTGCGCCGGGTTGTAGTAATGTTCCTCGGCCTCGACGCGCGGATTCTCGTAGTGGGCGATGGTCACGTCGATCCCGACCTGCCGCGCCGCCTGCTGGACGATCTGCGCCAGCTCCGACACCGAAAACCGCTCGACCCACTGGTTGAACACGCGCAGCTTGCCCGGCGGCGGGGGATTGAGCGCGGTTAGCTCGACGCATTGCAGCGTGTCGCGGATGTTGAGGTAGCCGCGCGTCTGCTGGCCCTTGCCGAACAGCGTCAGCGGGATGCCCGCCACCGCCTGCACGCAGAAGCGGTTGAGCGCCGTCCCAAACGACTCGTCGTAGTCGAAGCGGTTGATCAGCCGGTCGTCGAGGTTCGCCTCGTCCGTCTCAATGCCGTACACCACGCCCTGATTCAGATCGGTCGCGCGCAGCCCCCAGATCTTGCAGGCAAACATGATGTTGTGGCTGTCGTGGACTTTCGTCAGGTGATAGAACGACCCGGCCTGCTTGGGGAAGGGCAGCACGTCTTTGCGGCCGTTGTACTCGACCTCAAAATAGCCTTCGGGGATGTCGATATTCGGCGTGCCATACTCGCCCATCGTGCCGAGCTTGATCAGGTGCGCTTCGGGCGCGAACTGGTGAATCGCCCACAGCACGTTGAGCGTCCCGTTGACGTTGTTTTCGTGCACGCGCACGGCGTGGTGCACGTCGATCATCGAGTACGGCGCGCTCGGGATTTCGCCGTAGTGCACGATGGCGTCGGGCTGGAAGTCCCGGATCACCCCGCTGATGAAGTGCCAGTCTTGAATATCGCCGATAAACGCTTCGATCGTGCGGCCAGTGACTTCTTTCCATGCGGAAATCCGCACCGGAAGCGTCTGGATCGGCGTCAGGCTATCGGTGCCGCGCTCCAGGTGCATCAAGCGCCGCGTAAAATTATCGACCACTGCAACGGTATGATCGCGCCGGCTGAAATACATGGCGCTAGCCCAGCCCAGGTAACCATCGCCACCCAGGATCAGAATCCGCATCAGGTCACTCTCCTCAGGTCGCTGAACAGAGGCGGCACACCCTCGCCGCCCCACCTGCCAGGGTCCGCCGATTATACCTTGCGCCTGCCGCCCCGCGAGGGCTTATTCGCGCCCCGCCGCCGGACTATTCCGCACCTTACACTCTATTTAATTGTCCGATATAATTCTAGGCCATCAGTACGGGGCACCCCCGAATTTCTAGCCCGTCCTAGTAATCCAATCATCTGGATTAATCTGTTTAAGGACTTCCGTCAATGAGTACAACCACCGAAGCACGGCATCCCCCGGCACGTCCTCGTCCGGTGTTCCTTTTCGCGCCGCGCCTGCTCTCCGCCGTGCAGGGCCTCTTGATCCCGACGCTCTCCGTCTTCACCGCGATCCTGGTCGGCTCGATCCTGATTTTGCTGAATGGCCGGGACCCGATCACCGCGTTTGAAGGGCTGTTTGAGGGCGCGTTTCTGGAGCCGCGCGGCCTGCTGGCGACCTTCCGCAACATGACGCCCCTGGTCCTGTCGGGCTTGTCGGTGGCGTTCGCGTTCAAGAGCGGATTGTTCAACATCGGCGCGCAGGGGCAGTTGATTATTGCGTCGGTCGTCGCGGCGTGGATCGGCTTCTCGGTTGAGGGCTTGCCGCCCGTGCTGCACGTGACGCTGGCGATGGTCGCGGCGGCGCTGGCCGGTGCGCTGTGGGGCGCAATTCCCGGTGCGCTGAAAGCCTACGCTGACGCGCATGAGGTGATCACCACCATCATGCTTAACTACATCGCCATGCAGTTCGCCGGGTGGCTGATCTCGACCGGCAGCGCGGACGGCACCATCAAGCCCGGCCCGCTCTCCAACCCCGACTCGATGGACGCTATCCCGCGCACGCCTTACATTTTGCCGAGCGCCGAGTTGCCGGTGGTGTACACCGTCCCGCCGAACTTCGACCTGCACATCGGCATCTTCATTGCCATCCTGACGACGGTCGCGATCTGGTTCCTGCTGTACAAGACGACTTTCGGCTTCCAGCTTCGCATGGTGGGGCTGAGCGCGACGGCGGCCAAATATGCGGGCGTCAACGTCAAGCGCAACATGATCCTGACCATGGCAATCGCCGGGATGCTGGCCGGAATGGCCGGGGGAATCCAGACGCTCGGCGTGAACCACGGCTATGAGGGCAACCAGAGCCTCGCGCTCGGCTTCGACGGCATCACCGTCGCCTTCCTGGCTGGGAACAACCCGATCGGCGTCAACTTCTCGGCGTTCCTGTTCGGCGCGATGGACGCCGGAACCACCCGCATGTCGCGCGTCGCGGATGTCGCCAAAGAGCTGATCCAGGTGATTCAGGCATTAATCCTGATGTTCGTCGCCGCCGATCAGATCATCCGCCGCCTGTACCGGCTGCGCGGGCTGGGCGGCCAGCCGATTATCCGGCGCGATACGCAATAACGGAGCGGAGAGCGAGCCATGAGTGAAGTCCAATTTGGCCTGGCGATCGTCGCCACGATCAACGCCGCGATCCGCTTCTCCGTCCCGATCACCCTGGGGTCGCTGTGCGGCCTGCTCGGCGAGCGCTCCGGCATCGTCAACATCGGGATCGAAGGCATGATGCTGATGTCCGCGTTCACCGGCTTTATGACGAACGTGCTGCTCAGCCGCCCGGAGATCGACCCCGCGCTGCAAGCCGGGCCGGTCCGCCTGACACTTGCGCTGGCGGTTGCGCTGCTGACCGGCGCGGCGATGGGCCTGCTGCACGGCCTGCTGTCGATCCAGTACAAGATCAACCAGATCATCAGCGGCACGGTGCTGAACATCCTCGCGCTCGGGCTGACGGGCTACTTCTACCAGCGCGAGGCGCCGACCCTCGGCAAGCTGCCGAACCTGATCAACAACCCCTGGTCACGCGCCGACTCGATTGAGCTCAGTCTGGCAGATAACTTCACCTTCTATCTGCCGTACGACATCGGGCGCATCCTGTTCGATAAAGACCTGATCACGTACCTGTCGTTTGTGCTGGTCTTCGTGATTGGGTGGGCGCTGTATCATACCACCTGGGGCCTGCGCACCCGCTCGATCGGGGAAAATCCGCGCGCCGCAGACACGCTCGGCATCGACGTCTACCGCCTGCAATACACCAACCTGATCCTCGGTGGGATGCTGGCGGGCATGGCGGGCGCGTTCCTCACGCTGGCGGCGGTCGGCCTGTTCGAGCAGGGGATGACCACCGGGCGCGGCTTTATCGCGCTGGCAGTGATGATCTTCGGCAACTGGAAGCCGTCCGGCGCGCTGAAAGGCTCGCTGCTGTTTGGCTTTGCGATGGCGCTGCAAAACCAGCTTCAACTTTTCGGTATCAACTTCCCGCACCAGCTTGTCGGGATGCTGCCATACATCCTGACGATCGTGGTGCTGGCCGGGTTCGTAGGCCGCGCGCAACCCCCTGCGTTTGCCGGCAAAGCGTACGAGCAGGAGTAATGGCGCATGGCCGGACAGCCTGAACCAGAGTTTGTTCTCGAAGCTGAAAATATCACCAAAGAATTCCCCGGCGTACGGGCGAATGACGGCGTCACCCTGCGCCTGCGGCGTGGCGAGATCCTTGCGCTGCTCGGCGAAAACGGCGCGGGCAAGAGCACGCTGATGAACATCATCTACGGGCTCTATCACCCGGACGAGGGCACGCTCCGCATCAAGGGACAGGAAGTGCGCTTCGCCAGCCCGCGCGAGGCGATCCAGCACGGCATCGGCATGGTGCACCAGCACTTCCAACTGGTCAATGTGATGACCGTGGCGGAGAACGTCATCCTGGGCGAAGAAGACACCGTCGCCATTAAGGGGCGCGGCAATCCGCTGCTGGCGGCGATCCTGAAGTGGCTGCCGAGCATCGTGATCTTCGCCTTCTGCGTGATCATCGGCTTCTCGCTTGGCGCGTGGAAATACGTTGCCGGGGGAGCGGTCGTCGGCGTTGCCCTGGGGCTCGGCACGGCGTATCCGCCGGGCGCGCGGCTGGTCTGGGGCGCGCTGTGGCGCGTCGGGCTGGCGTTCTTAGCGGTGTGGATCGCGGTGCGCATCGAGTTCATCTCCAAAGTCGCGCTGATCGACGTCGCGCTGCGCCAGGAAATCCCCATTGTGGAAGAGCAAACCACCGAAGACGGCAGCAAGCTCGCCGTGATCGGGCGCGAGCGGATCAGTTTCAACTGGCGCAGCGAAGCGCGCAACGCCGCCAGCGTCGAAGACCTGATGGCGAGCGCCCGCGCCACCGCCGAGGAATATCGCGGGCGGGGCGTTCCCGGCTGGCTGCTCGACTCCATCGACATCTGGCCGCCGAGAATTCGCGCCATCAGTCTGACGCTGCTTCTGCTGGCGTTCGGCTGGCATAGCATCCGCTCGTGGCGCGGCATGGCGACCCGTCCGGAGATGCTGCGCACGCTCGACCAGGGGCTGCTGGGTGCGCTGATCCTGTTCTACGCCGTGATGGCGTGGAACGACCTCGACTACGTCCCCACCTGGCAGGGCGTCGTGCTGACCGCGCTGCTCGTCGCCGGGCTGGCGTACGCCGTCTGGCGCACAATGCAGCAGCGCGAGCGCCGGACCGCCAGCGACGTAGCCGCCGTGTCGCCGTTTGACGCCGCGCAGGATGCGCTCAACAGCTTCCTGCACAACGTCACCGAGCTAGGCAACCAGCGGGCCGCCGCGCAGCGCGTGCGGGAGCTTTCGCAGCAGTACGGGCTGGAAGTCGATCCCGACGCCGTGATCGAGCGGCTGCCGGTCGGCGTGCAGCAGCGCGTGGAGATCATCAAAGCGCTCTACCGCGACGCCGACATCCTGATTTTGGACGAGCCGACCGCCGTTCTGACGCCGCAAGAAAGCCGCGAGCTGTTCAAGATCATGCGCGAGCTGGCGTCGCAGGGCGTGTCAATCATCTTCATCACGCACAAGCTGAAGGAAGTCTTCGAGGTCGCCACGAACATCGTCGTGATGCGCAATGGCCGCGTCGTCGGTACGACCACGCCCGAAGAAGCCACCGAGGCGTCGCTGGCGGCGATGATGGTCGGGCGCGAAGTCATCCTCGAAATCGACAAGGACGAAGCGCACCCTGCCGAGCCGGTGCTCGAAGTGAGCAACCTCAACGCCTACGACGATCGCGGCGCGCAGGCGCTGAACGACGTGAGCTTCACGGTGCACGCGGGCGAAGTGCTGGGGATCGCGGGCGTGCAGGGCAACGGGCAGACCGAGCTGGTCGAAGTCCTCACCGGCTTGCGCGAGGCGACCAGCGGATCGGTCCGCCTGCTCGGCGTGGAGTTGCAGCCGGACGTCCAGCCAGCCGGCGGGATCCGGCAGCGCGCCGCCGCGTTCCTGATCGATATGGGCATCGTAGGCGTGCTGGCTTATCTGTTCGGCTACTTCGTGGCGTACTTCGGCGAAAGCACGTTCGCCAACGCCTCGACCGCGACGCGCGTCTTCGGCGCGCTGATGGTGCTGATCCTGGTGGATGCGCTGTACTTCTTCGGAAGCTGGAAGGCGGCCGCGCGGACGATCGGCATGTCGTTCTTCTCGCTGGAGATCGCCAACGAGCAAGACAAGCACCCCGGCACGTTGCGGCTGGCGCTGCGCTATCTGATCTGGTTGGCGCTGCGGCTCCCGGCCTTCGTTCCGGCGCTAATTTCGTTCGCGCTCGCCACGCGCGATCCTGAGCGGCGCAACTGGTTCGACCGCCAGCTTGAGCTGCGCGTCATCCGCCGCGCACGCCTCACCGCACGCGACATCAAGGACACCGGCTCCAGCCACATCCCCGAAGACCGCCAGCGGCACGGGCTGGTGTCGCTGTTCACCGTGTCCGACAACCTGATCCTCAACGACTATTACACCCGGCCATTCGCGTCCGAGCCGACCCCGCTGATCGCGCCGCTGTCGCTGGTCCGCTACTCGCTCGTCTTCGGGCTGGTGCTGGCCGGGCTGCTGGCGCTCGGCATGTGGGCGTGGGACACGTGGCTGTGGGACGCGCTGCTCGACGCGTACGACGTCCCGGTAGAGATGCGCGAGTTCGACACCACCACAGCGCTCGGCAGCGACCGCGCCGCTGCGCTCCAGTGGCCGATAATCATCAGCATCCTGCTCATGCTCGGCTCGGTGATCGTCGGCGGCATCATCGCGCATGGCGTGACGATGCTCGTCTTCGGCGTGGCGCCGGTTCGTGCGCTGGTCGAGCGCGGACGGTCGGCGATCCGCCGGGCGGTTGGGCGCGAGCAGGACGAGGAAGACGGCGGGCTGCTCCGCAACGAGCAGGCCATCGACGCGAATGCGCGCAATCTGATCAAAGAGTACGACATCCGCACGCCGTCGACGCAGACGGCAGGCGGCAGCCTGTCCGGCGGCAACCAGCAAAAGATGATCGTCGCCCGCGAGCTGAGCCGCCAGCCGCGCCTGTTGATCGCGGCGCAGCCCACGCGCGGGATCGACGTCGGCTCGATCGAGTTCATCCACCGGCGCCTGATCGACCAGCGCGACGAGGGCGCGGCGGTGCTGCTCGTCTCGGCGGAGCTAGACGAGATCATGGCGCTGTCGGACCGGATCGCGGTCATGTACAAGGGCCAGATCATCGACACAGTCGATCCGCGCCAGGTCACGCGCGAGGAAATCGGCCTGCTGATGGCGGGCATCCGCCCCGATCAGCGCACCGGGGAGCCTGCCCTCGCCGGAGCGTAAGATAGCTCTGTGATCTCTCGAAAGCAGTAAGCGCATGCCGCCGGCACGCAGAACCTCACCCCTGGCCCCTCTCCGTTCACGGAGAGGGGAAAAGGGGCGGGGGTTAAGGGGTGAGGTTTCCCCAGCGAGCGCCGCACATGCCAAATCACGTCGAGAGATTGCTTAACAGCAACCTGCGAGTAATCACGCGGGAGCGGCCAGACGGCGGCTCCCGCGCTTTTGTTTGCGGCGGGTGCGATCTTCCCCCGCTTCAGGCTCAGGGCGCTGTGGTATAATTTCGGCGCACACGGACGAATGCCCCTCATTGGCAGAAGGAATCGCAGACCCATGGCGGATTTGCTATTGGACAAGCTGGCCGGGATCGAGGCGCGCTATGACGAGCTGGAGAGGATGATCAGCGACCCGGTCAACGTCAACGACTACGAGAAAATTGCGG
Organism: uncultured Anaerolineae bacterium; assembly: GCA_966250245.1. GTDB lineage: Bacteria > Chloroflexota > Anaerolineae > Aggregatilineales > Aggregatilineaceae > DYGX01. Next base: position 10,268 of record CBINGT010000017.1, on the reverse strand, counting down.
AACTGGCGCAAGAACGCGCCGAGATCGCGGATATTGTCGCGGCCACGCGCGAATACCGCCAGGCGCTCGACGAGCTGGAGCAGGCGCAGGCGTTGATCGACGACCCGGACATGGCTGAGCTGGCGCGCGAAGAAGTCGCCGAGCAGGAAAAGCGCATCGCGGAACTGGAAAACTCGCTCCGCCGCATGCTGCTCCCCCGCGACCCGCGCGATGAGAAAAACGTGATTATGGAGATCCGCGCCGGGACGGGCGGCGATGAGGCCGGGCTGTTCGCGGCGGTGCTGTTCCGCATGTACTCGCGCTACGCGGAGAATCACGGCTGGAAGATCGATGTGCTCAGCGCGAACGAAACCGGCGTCGGCGGCTACAAGGAAATCGTCTTCGCGATCAAGGGCCGGGGCGCCTACTCTCGCCTGAAGTTCGAGAGCGGAGTGCACCGCGTCCAGCGCGTCCCTGTGACCGAGAGCCAGGGCCGCATCCACACCTCAACCGCGACGGTCGCCGTGCTGGCCGAAATGGAAGAGGTGGACATCGAGATCGACCCGAAGGACCTGCAGATCGACACCTATCGCTCAGCGGGCGCGGGCGGGCAGAACGTCCAGAAGAACGAGACGGCGATCCGCATCACCCACCTGCCGACCGGCATTGTGGTGTCGTGCCAGGACGAGCGCAGCCAGCTTCAAAACAAGATGCGCGCCATGAGCATCCTGCGCGCCAAGCTGTACGACATGGAGCAAGAACGTGTGCGCGGCGAGCAGGATGCCGCCCGTCGCAGCCAGATCGGCACCGGCGAGCGCAGCGAGAAGATCCGCACCTACAACTATCCGCAGAGCCGCGTGACCGATCACCGCATCGGCATGACGACGCACAACCTCGCCGCCGTGCTCGAAGGCGAGCTGGACGAGTTCATCGACGAGCTGGCGACGCGCGAAGAGTCGGAACGGCTGCAAGCCATCGAGGCGTAATGGACGCTCCGTGGCGCGTCGATCAGGCGCTGGCGTGGGCGCGCGATCAGTGGCGCGACACGCCTGGAACGGAGCCGCTGGACGCCGGGGTGCTGCTGGCGCACGTGCTCGACCGGCCGCGCACCGCGCTGCTGGCACATCCTGAAATGCCGCTCACGGACGAGCAGGCCGCACAATTCGCCACGCTGGTGAAGCGCCGCGCCGCCGGAACGCCCATCGCCTACCTGATCGGGCGCCACCCGTTCTACGACCGCGATTTCCTGGTCACGCCAGACGTGCTCATTCCCCGACCCGAAACCGAGCATTTGATCGACGCGGCGCTCGCCTGGGCGCGCGGGCGTGGCGTGTTGCGCGTGGCGGACATCGGCACTGGCAGCGGCGCGATCGCGGTGACGCTGGCAGCGCACCTGCCGGATGCACACGTTCACGCGGTCGATTGCTCGCCTGCGGCGCTGGACGTCGCGCGCCAGAACGCGGAGCGCGCAGGCGTCGGTGGGCGCATAACCTTCCACCAGGGCGATCTGCTGGCGCCGCTGCTGGCGCAAGGCGAGCCGCTCGACCTGATTGCCGCCAATCTGCCGTACATCCCGACCGCCGATCTCGCCGCGCTGGACGTCGCACGGCACGAGCCGGTCCTCGCGCTGGATGGCGGGCCGGACGGGCTTGACGCCATCCGCCGCCTGCTGACCCAGGCACCACGCGTGTTGGCAGCGAACGGGCTGATTCTGCTGGAGATCGGCGCGGGGCAGGGTGAGGCAGCCGCAGGTTTGGCGCGGGAACAGTTCCCTGGCGCGGAGATCGCGGTGCTGCACGACTACGCCGGGCACGATCGCGTGTTGCGCGTCGAAAGGAGCGGGGCATGACGGTCCGCGTGCTGGCGGTGGACGATCCCCACGCCGCCGCCGAAGCCGCCGAGGTGTTACGCGCCGGGAGGTTGGTCGTCCTGCCAACCGACACGGTTTACGGGGTCGCCGCCGCGCTGGACGAGCGCGCGATCGAGCGCATCTTCGCCGCCAAGCAGCGCCCGGCGGAGCGCGCCGTCCCGGTGCTGCTGTCCAGCGCTGACGCCGCGCCGCTGGTCACGCGCGACTTCCCCGAAGCTGCCCGCAAGCTAGCCGCCGCCTTCTGGCCGGGACCGCTGACGATCGCGGTGCCGCGCCGCGACGACCTGCCGCGCAACCTGACACAGCAATCCACTGTCGCGGTCCGCGTGCCGGATCACGCAGCGGCGCGCGCAGTGATCGCGGCGGCGGGGGGAGCCCTGGCCGTCACCAGCGCGAATCGTAGCGACGAGCCGCCCGCCTGCACGGTCGAAGACGCGATCGCGGCGCTGGGCGAGCACGTGGCGCTCTACCTCGACGGGGGCCCGTGCTCCGGCGGCGTCCCTTCGACTGTCATCACGCTCGAAGCAGGCGAGCCGCATGTGCTGCGTCGCGGCCCGATCCATGAAAGCGCGCTGCGCGCTGCGCTCGGCCTGCGCGGCTGAGCGTGTTTTCAACCGGCTGTTTCACTCAAAACGGCGATTCAGGCGGAAAATCCCGGGTGTCTAATGCACAATTACCGGATGATCTTTTGCACTGTTAACATCTAGGCGCGCCGATTATAGTGTCTGAATAAGTAGGGCAACGATGGACGTTACGCCTTACGAGCAGTTGGAAGCCTTGCTCACGTTGCTGGTTGCGGCGACGTTGGGCGCGGTGCTTGGCCTGAACCGCGAATGGTCCAGGCGGCCCGCCGGACTGCGAACCCACATGCTGGTCGCGGTTGGCGCGGCGCTGGTCATGGTGCTGTCAAGGCTGCAATTCTCGCCGGACACGGTTGGCCGGATGGCGACCGGCGTTCTGACCGGGATTGGCTTTCTGGGCGGTGGGGTGATTATCCACCGCCAGTCGCAGGTGCAGGGCCTCACGACGGCGGCCTCGATCTGGCTCGTCGCCGTGATCGGACTGACAGCCGGTGCCCAGCTTTACGTGCTGGCGGTAGGCGCGACGGTGATAAGCTGGTTTGTGCTCGCGGTTCTGCTGCGCGTCAGTCGCGCAATCGACCCGCGGCAAACCGCAGAGGACGAGGAGATCGACTGACCGGGGCCGGGCGCGCGTTATTCGTCATCAGCGGGCAGATGGCGCTCGATGTGGTTCTTGACGGCGAACACAGCGGCTTCCGCCCGGTTGGACACCTGCAGCTTGCTGAGGATGTTGCCGACGTAGTTGCGGACGGTCCCCTCGCCGAGGAAGAGTTGCGCCGCGATTTCGCGGTTGGTCAGCCCTTCGACCATGAGCGCCAGGATGCGCATTTCCTGCGGCGTCAGCTCGGAAAAGGCCGAGGCTTCCTTGACCTGGGCGGCTTGGCGGACTTCTTCGAGCAGGGCCTTGGTCATCGAAGGGTCGATCAGGGCATCACCGGCGGCGACCGTGCGGATCGCATCGACCAGGTCGGCGCTGCCAACCCGCTTGAGGACATACCCGACCGCACCGGCGCGCACGGCGTCCATCACCAGCTCGTCCTCGGCGTACGACGTCAGCATAATGACTTTGACGCCGGGCATCTCGCTGACGATCTGCTCGCAGGCTTCAATGCCGGACAGACCGCCGGGCATGCGAATGTCCATCACGACGATATCGGGCTGGTGCGCCACAGCCTGTCGGACAGCATCCAGGCCGCTTTCGGCCTCGGCGACGACCTGAAAGTCTGGCTGCTGCTCTAGCAGCGCTTTCAGCCCGGCGCGAACAACAGCGTGGTCGTCGGCGATCAGAATTCTCAATGGCGTCACTGGCTTACTCCGGCATGTCGGATGTGTTTCAACGGCATGATCGATGGCGCAGCGAAAACTCCAGACGAGCATCAGGCGCTCGGCCGGGGGCGCGGTCTGGATTACTTTTCGGCGCACTGATTATACAAGGTGACCGGTGAAATTCCACCTATAGCCTGCCGATGGACAGGCCATTCGGCTGATTTCTTTCGATTTTATTGGTAAATATTCGAGCCGCATAGTAAACCGAAAACGAGCAGAGGTCAAATTGGCCGTGACGATGAACAACACTTCCAACCAGACCAATAAACCAGACCGCCATCTGCACATGGTCGATGCACTGAGCCGGGCGGTAGCCGCTGTCACCAGCGAGCTAAGCCTGCCCCGCACGCTGCAAGCGATCGTCGACATCGCACGCGAGCTAGTCGATGCGCGTTACGCTGCGCTCGGCGTGCCGAACGAGGATGGCACGCTCAAGGCATTCATCACCAGCGGCATTGACTCGGCCACTGCAAGCTCGATCGGCCACGAGCCGCGCGGGCGCGGCCTGCTGGGCGCGATCCTGGAAAGTGACGAGCCGATCCGTCTGGATAACCTGTTGGAAGACCCGCGCTCGGCCGGATTCTGCGCCAACCATCCGATCATGACCCGCTTCCTCGGCGTGCCGATCATCAGCCGGGGCGAGCGGCTGGGCAACCTCTACCTGACCGATCCGCTCGACGGCGAGCCGTTCAGCGAAGACGACGAACGCCTGATCGTGCTGCTCGCCAAGCACGCCGCGATCGCCATCGAGAACGCGCGCCTGTCCGAACAGCTTCAGAAGCTGGCGCAGAGCCGCGAGCGCGACCGGATCGGCATGGAGCTGCACGATGGTGTGATCCAATCGGTCTACGCGGTCGGCATGAAGCTGGAGATCATGCGCGGCCAGTTCCCGATGACGCCCGAACAGGAAAAGCAGTATCAGGGCATCATCGAAGACCTCAACCAGATCATCGAGGACATCCGTCTCTACATCCGCAATCTGCGGACCGCGCGCGACGAGCAGGCCACGTTCGGCCAGCGGCTCGACAACCTGGCGCGTCACTTCAAGGATTTCTCGCAGGTGGATGTGATCCTTGACGTGCCGTCGTCGCTGCGCACGCTCAACGAAAAGCAGCGGCACTCGCTCTCGCAGATCGCACGCGAAGCGCTGTCGAACGTCGCGCGGCACGCCGAAGCGACGCAGGTGAAGGTCAAGGTGCGCGAGGTCGGCAACAACCTCGTCATGACGATCGCCGACAACGGCAAGGGGTTCGACCCGGACAAGATCGACAACCCGAACAGCTTCGGCCTGCGCAACATGGATCAGCGGGCGCGCCGCCTGGGTGGGACGCTTCTGATCGAGAGCAACAGCAACGGCACGACCGTTTCGGTGCAGGTGCCGTTCCGGCCGTAAAGCAGCGACGAACAGCGAAATACAGCAGAAGACAGCAGAAAAGCAGCGGTGTGAGTCTGGCGCTCTCCCGCTGCTTTTCTGCTGCTTTATCGCTGCACTTAGCTGTTTTTGGCTGCTTTTAGCTCAAACAACCCTCTCCGGCGCCACACGCTGCCCCGTTTCCGCCGAGCGCAGCATCGCCTCGATGATTGCGACGTCCTGCACTGCTTCGGCGGGCGTGTTGAAGTGGGGCTCTCCGCGCCGGATTGCGGCGGCGAATGCGGCCATCTGGTCCTGAATGCCACTCCGCCCGTCGAACTCGATCTGCCGCGTCTGCCCGTCCGCGCCGGTGAGCTCAATCCCGCCGTGGTGCACGCGCAGCGCGCCCGTGTCGCCCACGACGCGCAGCGACGCAGGCCACGGCGATCCGGCGGCGTAGGTTACGGCATAGGTCCCGACCGCGCCATTCTCAAACGCCAGCGCCGCGCTGAGCGTATCCGCTGGGGGAAGGTCCGGCCGGTGCTGCGTCACCACTGCGCTGACCGACGCGATCTCTCCGGCGACCAGGCGCAACGCCGCGATCTGGTGCACGCCGCCGTCGAGCAGGAAACCGCCCATGAACGAGTTGTCGCGCCGCCAGGGGGTGCCGTAATAGCGGTTCTGGGGACTCATATCGTTGTGCGCCACCCAGTCGACCGTCAGCAGCCGCCCGATCGCACCCTCGGCGATCAGGTCCGCCGCCTGCCGATAGGCCGCCTCGTAACGCCAGTTTTCCGCTACCATCCACACCAGATCGGGATGCGCGGCGTATACGTCCAGCAAATGACGCCCGACCGCAACGCTCGGCGCGGCTGGTTTCTCGCTGATGACGTGCTTCCCGGCGGTTAGCGCGCGCTCGATGCCTTCGGGCAGCCGGTGGATCGGCCACACAATGTCCACCGCTTCGATGTCATCGCGCGCCAGCAGCCCGTCGAGATCGTCGGTGATCGCCACCTCGCCGGGGATCAAGCGTGCGGCTTCTGCAGCCGAGGATGAGGACGGATCGCGCGTGTAAATCGCCACAATCTCAAACTCGCCTTGCAGAGCGTTCAGGGCGGGGATGTGCGCGTCCCGCGCGAACAGCCCTGTGCCGAGCAGCGCCAACCGGATCGGTCGTTCAGCGGCCATAGTCGTCTCTCCTGTGAGGAAGTGGAAAGCAGGCAATCCGGAATAGGGGAACTGCCTATTCCCCACTCCCCATTCCCTATTCCCGCGCTTAAAGAATCCGGCGAATGCGCAGCGCCAAATGCACCGCCAGCCGCGTGTCGGGATTGTCAAGCTCCAGCCCGCTGATCTCCCGGATGCGCTCCATCCGGTAGAGCAGCGTGTTGCGGTGGACGTGCAGGCGCTTGGCGGTGCGCGTCAGATTGCCGTGCTCCTCGAAAAACGCTTCGAGGGTGGTGAGAAATTCGGCGCTGTTCGGGTTGTCGTTCGCCAGCTCGCCGAGCGTCTCGTTATAGAACTTGCTCAGCTCCGGCGACCCGGCCAGCAACGACAGCAGCCGGTACACGCCCATATCCGAGAACGCAAGCGGCGTGGTCAGCCGCCACTGTTGCGCGGTGCGATAGGCGGCGACGGCCTGGTGGAAGCTATCCCGCCACGCAGGCAGATCGACCGCCGGACGGCCCATCCCCACCGCGACCTGCGCGTTATAGCGCTCCATCACGCGGCCCTGCACCGCCAGCGCCAGATCGCGCGCGTTCGCCTCGTCGCCCTCACAGAAGACGATCACCTCGCTGCCGTACGGCTGCACCAGGGCGCCAAAGCCGAGCGCGCTCGCCTGCTCGTTGCACAGCGCCTCGATCTGGCGCGCGGTCGGCTGGTTCTCGCGCATGCCACCGATGTAAAGCGTGCTGTAGACCTGATCCGGCTGGTAGCCGAGGCGCGTCAGGCGGAGCAGCGCCTCGTTTTCGTTGATCATCCCGCCCAGGAACTGCTCAAGGACGTTCCCCTGCACCCGCTTCTGCGCCTCGCGGATCGCCTTCTCTTTCGCCATCTCCAGCGCGCAGACCGCCGCGCCATGCCGCGCAAACGCCACGTCAAACGCATCCACCGACGCGCCTTCCTCGAACACCAGCGACAGGAAGCCGCGTCCCATTTTGCCCGCCACAATCGGCGCGACCAGACGGCGAAGCTCCATGCGCGGCAGCGGGATCGCAACCGGATCGGGGCTGGCCTGCGCCACCTCCATCCGGTCGCGGAACAGCGCGGGCAGCGGGTTGACGTCGTACAGAGCATCTTCGATCGCCGGCCACATGGAAGACCCGGTCAACGGACCGGCCGCGGCGAGCGTGTGCAACCGCTTGTCCTGCACGACCACCGTCTTGCCGACCAGGTCCGCCAGCGCCGCCGTCAGCGCTTGCAGGCCACGGTTTTCGGTTGAAAGCTGCAAAAGCTGCTCGCGCACCTCGCGACCGCGTTCTTCCGGCGCGACGGGGTTGCCGATCAGAAGCTGGCCGACCTGCTTTTCGATGGCGCGCAGTTGGGCGGTGTCTGGCAGGTGCAGCAGGGGGATCTCTCGCTCGTTGGCCGCGTCAATCGCCGGGGTGCCGATCTCGCCCGCCACGGCGATCGCGGCGACTTCCATTTCGCTCAGGTCGTGGATCAAGCTCGCCAGGGTGAGCTTATCGCTGAGCAGGCGCATCGCATCCAGCGAGATCAGCGCCAGCTCGCCGCCCGCCAGGTCGGGGAACGCGGGCGGTCGCGTGTTCAGGACACTCACCCACTTGACGCGGCGCCCCATCCCGGCCTGCCCGGCGACGACCGTCGTGCCGACCGGCAGAGCCATCCGCAGCAAGTCTTGGACGCTGTAGCGTGACTGCTGGTTCACCGCTGCTCCCCTCACACGACTCTATTCGACCCGCTTTAAAAGTATGTTACGAACGTTCGCTGTGCGGCCCTGGCGTGGAGCCGGTTTTCCGGTAAGGGCGCGACGTATTGCTCCCGCCGTTAGAAAATCAGGCCAGCCACAGGAAATGCAGATTCCGTCCTACCCCCCAACGCCAGAGTTCCCACGCGAAAAGTCCATAACAGCCCTTTAGTAAATCCCCAAATATCGCTCCAACTCCCACGGGCTGACCACCAGCAGATAGTCTTGCCACTCCAGGCGCTTGGCTTCGAGGAAACGCTCGTAGAGGTGCAGGCCGAGCGCTTCGCGCGCCAGCTCGCTCCCCTCGAATTCCTCGAGTGCGATATCCAGCGAGGTCGGTAGGGTGGTCAGGTGGCGACGGCGATTGGAGACCTCGTACAGTTCTTCGTCGGCGGCGGGCGGCAGTGCAAGCTCGTCGCGCATCCCGCGCAACCCGGCTTGCAGCAACACCGCGAACGCCAGATAAGGGTTGCAGCTTGGGTCAGGCGCGCGCATCTCGATCCGCGTGCCGAACTGGTGCCCTTCCGCCAGACGCGGCACGCGCACCAGCGCGCCTCGGTTAAGCTGCGCCCACGTCACGTAAATCGGCGCTTCCTGGCCGGACATCAACCGCCGGTAGCTGTTGACCAGCGGCGCGAGAACCGCGCACATCTCGCGGGCGTGGGCAAGCTGCCCGGCGAGGAAGTGCCGCCCCGCTTCGGACAGGCCGTATTCATCCGAGAGATCGGTGAAGATGTTGTCGCCCGTCTCGCACGAGGCGAGCCACTGGTGGACGTGCATCCCGCTACCCGGGGCGTTCGTTATCGGCTTCGGCATGAAGCTGGCGAAGCGGCCTTCCTGCTGCGCGATAGTGCGCACCGCCGTGCGCGCCGTGACGATCGCGTCTGCCGCTTCCAGCGCATCGAGCGGCGCAAGGTCCAGTTCGTGCTGCCCGCCGCCAACCTCGTGATGGCTCGACTCGACAACAATCCACATCGCCCGCAGCGCATCGACGACCCGCTTGCGGATCACGCGCGCCGCGCCGTCCGACGCGTCGAAATAGCTCGACTGATCGTCTGGAACGAGCGGGCCCTCTCCCGGCGGATCGCGGAAAATGTAATATTCCAGCTCCGGCGCGACCCGATAGCGCACGCCCTGCTCGGCGGCCGCCTCGACCGCACGCCGCAGCGCCCCGCGCGGATCTCCGGCGAAGGGCTGGGCGTTCGGCGTGTAGACATCGCAGAAGACGCGCGCCGTTCGCCCCACGTCCGGACGGTGCGGCTCCCAGGGCACGATCGCCAGCGTGCCGAGGTCCGGCAGCAGGTACATATCGGACTCGGCAACCCGCGCGAAGCTCTCCACTGCCGAGCCGTCGAACCACACGCCCGACTCAACCGCTGCGGGCAGCACGTCTATGTCGATGGCGACCGACTTGACGATACCCATCACATCGGTGAACTGAAGCTCGATGGTGCGGACGCCGCGCTGCTGCAGATCCGCGCGGGCTTCTTCGGCGGACGTGTACTTGGGAAGGGACTCTTCGAGCATGCTCTCCATCCAGCCACCGGACGATCGGCCCGGCATTCGCTATGCATTATAACCAATGATTCGGCGGCGGGGGCGCGCCCGGCCTTTCAGCTAGAGCCTACCGGACGAGCGGGCGCGCGCCAATTCTTTAGTGCGAATTGCCGAAACATCGCCCTTTCCATCGGGCAAACACGCCACCCCAATCCGCGACGCCTGACCGGCGTTTGATCAACGGCATACCCGCGCCGCACGCAAAGAACAACTTTCGTGCTAAGATTACCAATAAGGCGCTATGAGTCATGCTCGCCTGCGGATCAGCTCCCGGCGGGCTGTTTCCAATTAGTTTGAGTGAGGACATCCGACTATGAATCGCTTGGTACGCTGGCTCACCATATTAACTGTCACGGTGGCCGCACTGGGCGTGGCTGTCGTTGACACGCCGCCCACGGCGTCGGCCCAGGGTATTTGGACTGTGCAGGTCTGGAATAATCGCGATTTTTCCGGGGCGCCGGTCTGGACCGGGACAACTGGCGCGATCAACTTCACCTGGGGCAGTGGCCCGCCCGTCATTAACGGCGTCACCACGACCGGCCTGACCGACAATTTCTCGGTGCGCTTCACCACCGGCGCATTCTTCACCGCGGGGACCTACCGCTTCACCGTGACGGTGGACGACGGCGTGCGGCTGTACGTGGATGGCGCGCTGCTGATCAACGACTGGCGCGA
>CBINGT010000016.1:0-17974 GCA_966250245.1 uncultured Anaerolineae bacterium | reverse complement strand
CCCCCGAAACGGTGCGCTATCGCGAGCTAGACCGGTTCCGGCTGGGCGACAAGACGTACGTGATCGGCGCGACGGACGGGAACTTTCTCAAGGCCATCTGGCTGACGTTGCGCTATGCCGTGCTCAACGTGCCGCTCGGAATGCTCGGCGCGCTGGCGGTGGCGCTGTTGCTTAATCAGAATATCAAGGGCGTCGGCTTCTGGCGGACGCTGTACTATCTGCCCGCGGTGCTTCCGGCGGCTGCGGTCGCGTTGCTATGGTTCTGGCTATTTGCGCCCAACAGCGGCCTGATCAACTGGTTCCTCTCGCCACTCTACAAGCTGCTGGACATCCCCCCCGCCGGTTGGTTCACCGACAAGAACCTGGTCCTGCCTTCATTCATTATCATGGGGATGTGGGGCGTTTTCGGCGCGAACACGGTGATCCTGCTCGCCGGTCTGAAGAACATCCCCAAAGATCTGTACGAGGCCGCTTCGATCGACGGCGCGGGCACCTGGAAGAAGTTCCGCCACGTCACCATTCCAATGCTCAGCCCGGCGCTGTTTTACAACCTGGTAACTAACATGATCGCCTCGCTGACCATCTTCACGCAGCAAGCGTTCATTCCGACCGACCGGCAGGATGGCTGGTTCGTGAACTGGTTTATCTACAACGAAGCGTTCAACTTCGGCCGGATGGGCTATGCGTCGGCGTTGGGATGGATGCTGGCCGTCATGATCATCCTGCTGACGCTGCTGGTCTTCCGCTCATCGGCGGCGTGGGTCTTTTACGAAGGCGCGCGCCAGGAAGGGGGAGCCTAGGCCATGGCGACCGACACGCAATCTCTGCGCACCGTCGAAACGGTCCATGAGGATCCGTATGCCGCGCGCGCCCGCCTCACCGAGGCTGTGCGCAAGGTCGTGATCTATTTCTTCCTGCTGATCGGCGCGGCGATCATCCTGATCCCGTTTCTGTGGATGGTGTCCACGTCGCTGAAAACCGAGTCGCAGTTGTTCCGCTATCCGCCAGAGTGGATCCCCGATCCGATCCAGTTCAACAACTACATCGACGCGTGGAGGCAACTGAGCAGCATCGCGCCAGGGCTGACGTTCGCGCGCATTATCGGCAACACGCTGTTCATCACCGTGCTGGCGATGTTCGCGGAGATGTTTAGCGCGGCGATTGTGGCGTATGGCTTCGCGCGCTTCCGGTGGAAGGGGCGGGACCTCGTATTCTTCATCGTGCTCTCGACGATGATGATCCCCGGCACGCTGACGCGCGTCCCCGGCTTCCTGATCTGGCGCGAGCTGGGCCTGCTGAACACCTACGACCCGCTGACTGTCCCGGCCTGGTTCGCCTGGGGACCCGCTTACATCTTCCTGCTGCGCCAGTTCTTCCTGACGATCCCGCGAGACATGGAAGACGCGGCGACCGTTGACGGCGCGAACACGGTCCAGACCTTCTTCTACGTGATGCTGCCGCTGGTCAAACCGGCTTTCCTGGCGATCGGGGTGCTGTCGTTCCAGGGGAATTGGAACAACTTCGAGGGTCCGCTGATCTACCTCAACACGACGCAGATGTTCCCGCTGGTGCTGTCGATCAGCTTCTTCCAGCAGTCGCTGTCGCTTGAGGCGCCGAAGTGGCACTATATGATGGCGATGGCGACGATGATGGCCGCGCCAATCCTGGCGCTGTTCTTCTTCGCGCAGCGGTACTTTATCGAGGGCCTGACCGTCGGCGCGGTGAAGGGGTAATGGGGGGCGCGATGACCCGACTGCTGTGTCTGCTGCTGATCCTGGGGCTGATCGCGCCAGCCCTTCCGGCGTCCGCGCAGGAGCCACCGATGCGCGAAGGGTTGATCAATCTGGAGCACCTGCTCTTTCTGACCGAGCCGATCACGATCGACGGGCGCGACGCCGCGATTGTGCACATTTACTCCGAGCATCCTGAATACGAGTGGGTCGACGCCGCCGGGGAAGGCATCGCGGCGGTGGACGACGTCGCACGGGCGGCGATCGTCTACCTGTGGTACTACGAGCGTACCGGCGACGAGCGCGCGCTCGAACAGGCGCGGCTGTGCCTGGAGTTCACCCGCGCGCTGCAAGCGGACGACGGCTGGTTTTACAACTTCGTCTACGACCGCGAGGGCACGATCAACACCGAGGGCATCACCAGCTACAAGTCGCTCGGCTGGTGGGCGATGCGCGGCTTATGGGCGCTGGCCGAGGGCTATCGCGTCTTCCTGCCGGTCGATCCGGACTACGCGGCTGAGTTGCAAGCCGCCTACAAGCTGACCGAAGACGCCTTCCGCGACAGCCTGATCAACTATGGCACGTTCAGCCAGGTGCACGGCTTCAGCCTGCCCGCGTGGCTGCCGGGCGGCGCGGCGGACGTCTCTGGCCTGGCGCTCGTCGCGCTGACCAGCTACTACCGCGCCGATCCGAACCCCGACACGGCCGCCGCAATCGAGCACCTGGCGGATGGGCTGGCGGCGTCGGTGCTGGGCGACAGTGCCACCTACCCCTTCGGCATGATCCCGGTCACCGGCAACGCGCCCGGCTACTGGCACGCCTGGGGCAGCCACATGATCCACGGGCTGGCGGACGCGGGCGCCGCGCTCGACCGGCCGGAATGGATCGAAGCGGCGCGAGCCAGCGCGGACAGCTTCCTGATGCGCCAGCTTGCCTTCGAGCGCATCCGTGAGCTAGGCGTTCTGCCGAGGCGTCTGGGGCAGATCGCGTATGGCACGAACATGCTCGTGCAGGACCTGATGGCGATCTACCGCGCGACGAGCGACGAGCAATACGCGACGCTCGCCGGACTGGCCGCGTCGTGGTTCTTCGGCAACAACATCGCGAACTTCGTGATGTACGACGCCGAGACCGGGCGCGGCTTCGACGGGATCAACGGGACGACCGAGTGGCGCGTCAACCGTAACGCGGGCGCCGAGTCGACCATCGAGGCGCTGCTGGCACTGTTGACGGTCGAGGCGGAGCCACTCGCCGCGCGCGCCATGCAGGCGCAGGAAGTCAGCGTCCGCCCCTATCGTCTGGTTGAGGCCGAGAGCGGACGGCCCGCAGGCGGCAAGCCGGACTATCGCTCGCGCGAGTGGACCGGCGACGCATACTTCAGCGGGGGCGGCTACTACAGCCTGGGGCAAGGCGACGTGCTCGAAGTGACGTTCGACGTGCCGGAAAGCGGCGACTACTGGCTCTACGCCTCACACGAGCGTCAGAACGTCAGCAGCCGCGAGACGACGCTCGTCGCAACGCGCGTCACCGAGCCGGTGACAATCGATGGCGACCTCAGCGAGTGGGGCGACGTGCCAGTCTTCGCCGCCGATTCCGCCCGGCAGATTCTGCGCGGCGCGTCGCTGTGGCGCGGCCCGGACGTGGACAGCTTCACGCTGCAACTGATGTGGGACAACGAGGCACTGTACGTGGCGGCGTCGGTGCGTGACCCGCAGCACGAGCAGACCGAGACCGGACCGAGCGTCTGGCGCGGCGACACGCTGTGGGGCTACATCGACGGAACGGGACGTGGCGCACGCCTCAGCAGCAAGTGGACGCTCGCCAACACGCCGCAGGGCCCGCAGGTGTGGGACTGGGTGGCGGAGAGCTTCATGCCGAACGCCGAGCTGGCGTGGCAGCCGTTTGAGGCGGGCAACGGGTATATCTATGAGGCGCGGCTGCCATTCGCGTCGATGCGGATCAGCGACGTGCGCGCCGGAAAGGAAATGCGGATCGAGGCCGGGCGCGGCTTCGGCGGCGAGTCGTTCCTCGACCTGACCGGCGCCGATCCCGACACCGCCGCAAACCTCGCGCGCCTGCTGCTGGTCAACGACCTGGCGGATCTGGATGCGCTCGGCGGGGCGGAAGAGGTGATGTCCGCCGCCGAGAATGCGATCGCGCTGGGGGTGACGCTGGACGGCGGCGAAACGTGGGCGCTCCCCGCCAACACCGCCGAGGATCGCCGCTACGTGTGGCTGGACCTGATCGCGCCTGAGCCGGTGACGCTGGCGGCAGGCGAGCACACGCTCACCCTGACCTATGTGGGCAGCGACGACCGGCGCCGCGCCTCGATCGACGGCTTCCTGATCCAGCCGGTGATCGCGGAGCGTGTCTTCGAGACGCCGGACGGGCTACGCTTCACCCTGACGTTCGACACGCGCGCCGGAACCTTCTCGCTGGCCGAGGAATGAGCAACCGATGCGTGATGCGCTAACGGTCTTCTGGCGGGCGGTGCGCGACTGGTACAACGGGATGGTGAGCTTCGCCGCGATGAATGCGCTGTGGTTCGGCGCGGCGCTGACCATCGTGCTGCTCGGCCCAGCCACCGCCGGACTCTATGCCGTCACATATAGCGCCGCGCGCGGCACCGGCCAGCACATCAGCGACTTCTGGCAGGGCGCGCGCGAGTATCTGTGGATCAGCCTGCGCTGGCTGCTGCTGAACGTGATCATCGTGATCGTGTTCGCAGTCAACGTCTGGTTTTACGGCTCTGCGCCAGGGCTGCTCGGGCAGATCGTGCTGATCGTCCTGATTACGCTCGGCCTGCTGTGGATTACGACGCAGCTTTACCTGTGGCCGTTCCTGGTGCTTCAGGAAGAGCCAAAGCTGCGCACCGCCCTGAAAAACGCCCTGTTCCTGGCCCTTGCCACACCGGTGTACACCCTTACCCTGTTATCGTGCGCGCTGGCGGCGTTGATCTTCAGCGTCGTGTTGATCGCGCCGCTGGCCCTGTTTTTGACCAGTTTCCTGGCCTTGCTCGGAAGCCTGGCCGTGCGGGAGCGTCTGCAAACGTTCGGCAAGCTCCCCAGCCCGGCGCCAACACCCATCGACGGAGAGCCACTATGACCCCATTGACCCTCACCCGTTACGCTGGCAACCCGATCCTGCTACCGTCCCTGGTGAACGAGTGGGAGAGCGACAACGTCTTCAACGCGGCGGTCGTGGAACGCGACGGCCTGATCGTGATGCTCTACCGCGCGCAGGGCCTGGACCGGATCTCGCGCATCGGCTGTGCGGTCAGCACGGATGGCGTGCACTTCAATCGCATGAAAGAACCGGTCTTTGTGCCGGAAGAAGACTATGAGCAATACGGCGTGGAAGACCCGCGCGTGACGTACCTCGACGGCTGGTACTACATGCTCTACACCGGCTTCTCGCCGCAGGGGACGCGCGTCGCGCTGGCCCGCAGCCGCAACCTGATCGGCTGGGAGCGGATGGGCGTCGTGCTGCCGGGCGAAAACAACAAGGACGCCGCGCTCTTTCCGCGCAAGATCAACGGCCGCTATGTGATGTTCCACCGCCGCATGCCAGACATGTGGATCGCGTATTCGGACGACCTGCTGCACTGGACCGACCACAAGATCGTCATGCACCCGCGCCCTGGCATGTGGGATGGTGTGCGAATTGGCGCAGGCGGGCCACCGTTCTACACCGAGGCGGGCTGGCTGACCTTCTATCACGGCTTCGGCGAGTCGCGGATCTACTGCCTGGGCGTCGCCCTGCTGGACCTTGAAGATCCTTCGATTGTGATCAAGCGGCAGGAAGAGCCGGTCCTCCGCCCGCGCGCGCCGTGGGAGCAGGTCGGCGACGTGCCGAACGTCGTGTTCTCGTGCGGCGGGATCGAGCGCGACGACAAATACCTGATCTACTACGGCGGCGCGGATCACGTTATGGCGGTCGCCGCCGTCACGCGCGGCGAGGCGATGTCCCTGGCGACGGTGACGCGTAGCGAGGTGGCTGAGTTTATCGGACAGTAAGAAAGGCGGCGGGCGAATGGCGGAGCCTCTGGGAGTCGGGCTGGTTGGCGCGGGCGGCTTTGGGGAATTTTGCAGCGCCGCGTTTCAGGAAATGCGCGAGGTGCGGCTCGTCGCCGTTGCCGACGTCCACGAGGAACGCGCCGCCGCCTGCGCCCCGCCCGACGCGCGCGTATACCGGGACTATGCCGGGCTGCTGGCCGACCCGGCCGTAGACATCGTCGCGATCAACACGCCGCCGCATCTGCACGCCGCGATGGCGATCGAAGGCGCCGCCGCGGGAAAGCATCTGTTCGTCGAGAAACCGCTCGCCACATCAATGCCGGACGGGCTGGCGGCGGTCCGTGCGGCGCGGCAAGCGGGTGTCCTGCTGACGGTCGATTACGTCCTGCGATTCCACCCGCTCCACGTCCTCGCCCTGTCGATCGTACACAGCGGCGCGTTCGGTCCCGTGCAGCACTGGTCGTTGGAGAACTTCGCCACCGACGAGCCGCTGCTGCCCGGACACTGGTTCTGGGATCAGGCGCAGAGCGGCGGCATCCACGTCGAGCACGGCGTCCACTTCATCGACCTGTGCAACCAGATGGTCGGGCGCGCGCCGGACGCGGTCACCGGGACGGCGCAGCGCCGGGCGGACGGGCGCGTCGATCGCGTGGGGGCGACCGCGCGCTATGGCGACGATGTGCTGGCGACCTTCTTCCACAGCTTCACACAGATCCGCAGCATCGAGCAAACGACCATCCGCATCGGCTGCGCGCGCGGCCACCTGACGATCGAAGGATGGATCCCGACGCGACTCGTGCTGCACG
Source organism: uncultured Anaerolineae bacterium (assembly GCA_966250245.1). Taxonomy (GTDB): domain Bacteria; phylum Chloroflexota; class Anaerolineae; order Aggregatilineales; family Aggregatilineaceae; genus DYGX01. The sequence goes on along the minus strand of CBINGT010000016.1, from coordinate 11,422 downwards.
GACTGGTCGACGCGGCAGGGCTAGACAGCCTGCGGCGGCTGCTCGGCGATCACCTGGGGATCGAGCGGCGCTTCAGCGCAGACGAGGCGATCTTCGAGCACGGCGGCACGACCGAGCGCCTCAGCGCGAGTGTGTCGGCGACCGTCACCGCGCCGGAGCGCCAGCAGGATTACAAGCGCGCGATCCAGGCGGCGATGCGGAATTTCGTGGGCGCAATTCGCGGCGCTGAGCCGCTGCGCGTCACCCCTGAGGATGCGTTGCAAAGCCTCGCCGTGGCGCTGGCCGCGCGCGACAACGAGTCCAGCGGGGCGCCCCCCGCGTGGCAGATCGATTAGACGCCCGCGCCTCACGCAATCAGTACTCGAAACGTCGCTAGTAGCGCAACGGTTGAGTCCGCGCCGGGCAAGCGTCAGGAATGAGTCACGCTTGGGAACTGGGAAACTCGTATGCTGAACAATAATGAGCGCAAAGTTAAGGCGCGGGACACCCGCTAAACGTAAAGGTTGCTTGCCAGTTGACCATTAATGCTGTATAAATCAAGTTAAGAAAGACATAAACCGACAGGCGCGGACATTCTAATCAAAGGAGATGGCCATATGAGTATCCGCCGGATGAACCTCGCAAGGAAGCTGGTCGCGGTCCTGATCACCGTCGCGCTGCTGACCGCCTTCGTCCCGGCCATCGGGACGGCGAAGGCCCAGGGGACGGCCGCCTGCCCGATTCTGATCACGATGTTCGACACGCTATTCGTTCGCTCTGGCCCAAGCTGGAACTCGCCGATTGTGAACACGCTGGTCGCTGGCAACCTGATCTGCCTGACTGGCCGCAACAACGAGGTGACGTGGCTCCAGCTCTCGCAGCAGAACGGCGCCGTGATCGGTTGGGCCCCGGCCAATGCGTTCTGGACGACGCGCCCGGTTTCAACGCTGCCGGTCGTGGGCACGACCCCGCCGCCGCCGACCGTTCCGCCGACCGCCCCGCCCACCGGCACGACCTATGTGGTTCAGGCGGGTGACACGGTGTTCAGCATCGCGCAGCGCTTCGGCATCACGATCCAGGCGCTGGTCGCGGCGAACAACATCGGCGCAGACTATCGCATCTACATTGGGCAGGTGCTGGTGATCCCCGGCGCGACGCAACCGCCGCCCGGCAACTTCATCAACTACACCGTCCAGCGTGGTGACTATCTGGTGAAGATCGGCCAGCAGTATGGCGTGGACTGGCGCGTGATCGCGCAGGTGAACAACATCCAGCCGCCGTACATCATCTACGCAGGCAACGTGCTTCGCATCCCCGTAGCCGGGTAATCCGGCAACGTTCACCGGCGGCCGCGCAGATCGAGTTTTCGCAAGCGACGCGCATCTGAACGGGAAGACCGGCGCCCTTAGCGGTGCCGGTCTTTTGTTCCCTCAATACGCCGTATACTCGAACTTTAGTTCTTGTCTGCGAGGCCGATTTCGTCTATAATCATCTAGTCCGACATGGTCGCCTTTGCAGAAAAGTGAACGAGGCCGAACACATCCATGCTCACATCCTCACCTGACCACTGCGCCTAAGGCCAGCCGTTGTCCCGCGACCACCCTCACCGGTCACCGCTTGCCTGTGCGGACGTTGGAGCCGATGCCGCACAGAGCCCAAGAAAGTAGAACGTCACAAATCAAGTCCGCCGAAGTCCGGAGCCATCCGAACGGGAGCTGTGCGTTATGGCTGTTTCCACGAAGAGCGAGTTCACCGTCGAGAACGCCTACCGCTACAACGTCAAGGGCCCGATGCGGTGGATCATCTCGCACGTCTGGCGCTATAAGTGGCTGTTCATCGGCTCGATCATCTTCAGCGTGATCGACTTCATGGCCTACTCGCACGCGCCGGTGCTGGTCGGTGAAGCCGCCGAGGCATTCCTCAGCCCGGATGGGCGCTCAGAGCTGGTGTCGATCTCGCTGCGCGTGCTTGGCGTGCTGATGATCAGCGGCGTGGCGTTCTGGGCGGGCAGCATCCTCATCGAGACGTCCGCGCAGCGCATGGAAGCCGACGCACGCCACGAGCTGTACATCGGCTTACTCGGCAAGAGCCAGACTTTCCACGACAGGCAGCGTGTCGGGGACATTATGGCGCGCGCTACCGACGACGTGCGCCAGCTCAACGCGATGATCAGCCCCGGCGCGCGCTTCATTTACGAGACGGTGATCGGGATCATCGTGCCGCTGGTCTACATCGGCATGATCCGCATGGAGCTGCTGCTTGTGCCGGTCCTGTTCATCCTATCGTATATCATCTCGGTGCGGCGCTATGTCCGCACGCTGAACCCGGTGATGGTCCACCAGCGCGAGCAGTTCGGCACGATGAACGCCGGGCTGGAAGAGGTGCTGTCCGGCATCGAGATCGTCAAGGCCAGCGTGCAGGAATCATTCGAGCGCCAGCGGTTCTACCGCAACGCCCGCCTCTATCGCGACTACTTCGTCGACCAGGGGAAGATCGAGGCGCGCTATCTGCCGCTGTTGCTCTACGGCATCGCGCTCGGCCTGACCTTCCTGCACAGCATGTTGCTCTACAATCGCGATATAGTCAGCTTGGCAGACATCATCGCGCTGATGGGGCTGATGAACGTTTTGCGCTTCCCGACGTTCATCTCGATCTTCTCGTTCTCGCTGGTGCAGCTTGGTATCGCCAGTGCAGAGCGCATCCTTAACATCGTCACCGCGAAGACCGAGATGGACGAGAACGCGGGCGGCTACAGCGCGCCGATCCGGGGCGATATCACCTTCGAGAACGTCACCTTCTGCTACGAAGGCGAGGATGACTGCCACCAGCCCGTGCTCGAAGACCTCAACTTCCACATCAACGCGGGCGAGACGGTCGCGATTGTGGGGCAGACCGGCTCTGGCAAGAGCACGCTGACGCAGCTTATCAACCGCACGTATGACGCAACACGCGGGCGCATCCTGATCGACGGCGTGGACGTGCGCGAGTGGGATCTGGCGCGGCTGCGGTCGCAGATCTCGAAGATCGAGCAGGACGTGTTCCTGTTCTCGCGCAGCGTGGCGGAGAACATCGCGTTCGGCGCGCCGGGCACCCCGCGCGAGCGAATCGAAGAAGTGGCGCGCGAGGCGCAGGCGCACGACTTCATCATGACATTCGCCGAGGGATATGAGACGAAGGTCGGTGAGCGTGGGACGATGCTGTCCGGCGGGCAGCGTCAGCGGCTGGCGCTGGCGCGCGCCTTCCTCAACGACCCGCGCATCCTGATCCTGGACGACTCGACCAGCGCGATCGACAGCGCGACCGAAGACCAGATCCAGAAAGCGATCCGGCGCGCGCAGCAAGGGCGCACCACCCTGCTGATCACGCACCGCCTCTCGCAGATCCGCTGGGCGGACAAGATTCTGGTGATCGACGGCGGGCGCGTGGTCGCCCTGGGCACGCACGATGACCTGCTACGCACGTCGCCGCACTACCGGCGCATCTTCGCGCGGTACGACGTGGAACTGCCGCCGTTGGAAGAACCGGCCCCCGCGCCGCAGCCTGCTTAGGAGAGTGTCGCATGGGCTTTATTATGGATGGCCTGGACGCCGAAGAATACGATCGCGTATACAGCGACCGTGAGTTGGTGCGGCGCATCCTCGGCTACTTCCGTCCACAGCTTGGCCGGATGGTCGCGGTCGCGATCATGGTCGTGCTGACCTCGCTGGTGCAGACCGCGATCCCGATTTACATCTCGTATGCGCTCGACCAGTTGGTAGAGCAGATCTCGACCGAGCGCGTGCTGGTCATCGCAGCGGTCGTGACGGTGTTGGGCGTCCTGAGCTGGGTGTTCAATGCGGTGCGCCGCTGGCTGGCAGCGGAAGCGATCGGCAACGTGGTGCTGAAGCTGCGCGAAGACGCCTTCGACGCCGTGTTGCGCCGCGCCCTGTCGTTCTATGACGCGTATTCGTCGGGCAAGATCGTCAGCCGCGTGACGTCCGACACGCAGGCATTCTCGCAGGTCGTCACGCTGACAACTGACCTGATCAGCCAGGTGCTGCTCATCGTCCTGCTGGTCGGTTACCTGTTCTATGTGAACGTCGAGCTGACGCTGCTGACGCTGCTGCTCGCGCCGCCGATCATCATCGTGGCGCTCGGCTTCCGCAAGATCGCACGCGACACGGTCACCCAGTCGCGCCGCATCCTGGCAGAAGTCAGCGCGCACATTCAGGAAACGGTCAGCGGCATCGGCGTGGCGAAGACGTTCCGGCAGGAGCACGCGATCTACGACGAATTTCTCGGCGTCAATGCGCGCTCGTACCGGATCAACCTGCGGACCGGCTACGTGTTCAGCAGCATCTTCCCCATCCTGAACATCCTGGCAGGCGCGGGCACGGCGGGGATCGTCTACTTCGGCGGGCGGCAGGTCATCGACTCGCAACTTAGCGCGGGCGACTGGTTCCTGTTCATCCAGGGGATCCAGATGTTCTGGTTCCCGCTGACGAGCATCGCCTCGTTCTGGAGCCAGTTCCAGCTCGGGATGGCGGCAGGCGAGCGTGTCTTCGCGCTGATCGACGACGACCCGAAGGTCGTGCAGACCGATCGCAAGAAACTCGACGTCGTGCGCGGCGAGATCGTGTTCGACCATGTGGACTTCCGCTACAAGGAAGACGAGCCGGTGCTCGAAGACTTCTCGCTGACCATCCACGCCGGGGAGACGCTGGCGCTGGTGGGGCATACCGGCTCCGGCAAGTCGAGCATCGCGCGGTTGATCGCCCGCTTCTACGAGTTCCAGGGCGGGCGCATCCTGATCGACGGGCACGACATCCGCACGCTGGACCTGCACAACTACCGCACCCATCTGGGGATCGTCACGCAGACGCCCTTCCTGTTCGACGGGACGGTGAAGGACAACATCCGCTATGGCACGCCGGACGCGAGCGACGAGGATGTGCTGAGCGCAGCGCGGCAGGTCGCGGGTGGGGACTGGCTCGACAGCCTGCCGGATGGGCTGGATACGCAGGTCGGCGAGCGCGGCGCGAGCCTGTCGATGGGACAGCGGCAACTGGTCGCGCTGGCGCGCGTGCTGCTTCAGGACCCGGCGATTTTCATCCTCGATGAGGCGACCGCCAGCGTGGACCCGCTGACCGAGACGCTGATCCAGGAAGGGCTGGACGAGGTGATGAAGCGCCGGACCTCGGTGGTGATCGCGCACCGCCTTTCGACCATCCGCAACGCGGACCGGATTATCGTGCTGCGCGACGGCAAGATCATTGAAGAAGGCAGCCACGACGAGCTACTCGAGGCGGGCGGGCACTACGCGGAGCTGTACAACACCTACTTCCGCCACCAGAGCCTGGAGTACATCGAGGAGTCCGGCAAGCTGACCGACGCGGCGTAGTCGCCCGCCGCTTTGACGCACCAGCCACAGCGCCCGGCGAAACGTCGGGCGTTTGTTGTCTTGGGCGGAATAGCCGCTCGCCGCTAAAGCCGCTACAATCTCGCTGAGCGCCTGCCCAACCACCACGGAAGCCATGACCCAAGCCGACGTCACCGCCCTGCTCGAACACCTTGCGACTGTTTCCTACTTCGCCGCGCTCTCGCCGGATGACCAGCGCGCAGTGGCATCGCGGGCCGGGTTCCACACCTTCGAGGCCGACGAGGTGATCTTTCTCGAAGGCGAAACGCGCAGCAGCCTCTGGATCATCGAAGACGGCAGCGTGAAAATCTCCAAGCTCAACCCCGAAGGCGCCGAGTACATCCTGCACCTGCTCGGACCCGGCAGCATCTTCAACGACATCGCCGCGCTGGACGGCGGCCCGACGCCCGCCAACGCAATCGCCATGACGCTCGTCAGCGCGTGGTCGATCTCGTCCGAAGTGCTGCGCGAGGCGATCGAGCGCCATCCAGCTATGGCGCGCGCCGCGATTGAAACACTGACCGGGCGGGTGCGCGCGCTCAACCGCCAGCTAGAAGACCTCGCGCTCTACCCCGTGCTGGCGCGGCTGGCGCGCTTCCTGCTGGCGCAGGCCGAGGACCCGTCGCTCAGCGGGCCGGGTATCACACGCGCTGCGATCGCCGGGCACCTCAACACGACGCCCGAGACGATCAGCCGCGTGCTGGTCAAGCTGCAAGACGCCGGGGCCATCCGCTTCGACCGCCACCGCATCCTGATCACCGATCGCGACCTGCTCCGCTCCATCGCCGAACTGTAACGCCCAAAACAGGGAATACGGAGTTAGAGAGTAGGGAGTAGGGAATTCCCCTATTCCCCATTCCCTACTCCCTTTCGTTCTTGATCCCGATCAAGTCCTTTGACTCGCATCAAGGAAGATTGTGCGCGCGTGCACTATTATGAGGCCGTCGAACGTTGAGAGGCGAGGTAGCTGCGATGCGTAGGGTCTGGAAGCCAATCATTGACCGGGCGATTTGCACCGGCTGCGGCGAGTGTGTCACTCGCTGTCCGGAAGGGGCGCTCGCTCGCGTCGAGGGGAAAGCATCGGTCGCGCAGCCGGACGCATGCACGTATTGCACGCTGTGCGAAACACTATGCCCGGTCCACGCCATCAGCCTTCCGTATCTCGTGACGTTCGCCAATTCTTCCGTATCCGGTGCAGGCATAAGGTGACAATCAATCCATGAAGCGTCGTTCTGTTCTCGCAATCATTCTCTCTCTTTCGGTCCTGCTCGGTCTGGTGCTTACGCTGACGGCCGGGCTTTCGCTGGCGCAGAGCGATCCGGATGCAGACTCCGCAGCGCGCCAGGCGACGGTTGAATACACGCTGGTCACGGGCGGCGGCACGGGGCAGCTCGTGTTCGTCGGCGTGGGCGGCGATATCGACGGCGTCGTGAACCCGACCCTCACCGCGCGGCCGGGTGATGTCGTCAAGATTACCCTGATTAACGACGACGGCATGCTGCACGACCTGGTGATCGACGAGTTCGACGTGGCGACGGACCAGTTCGCCGACCGTGGCGAGCAGGACTCGATCACGTTCACGGCGAACAAGACCGGCACGTTCGACTATTACTGCTCCGTGCCGGGGCACAAGGCGGCCGGTATGGTCGGCAAGCTGGTGGTTGGCACATCGGCGGCGGCTGCGGTCGAGGGTGCGGATATCGTGCGCGATCCGTCGGACGTCCCCGCCCCGCTGCCCCCACGCGAGCCGCAGACGGTTGAAGTCGATCTGGTGGCTGAGGAAGTGCTCGGCCAGCTTGCAGACGGCACTGTGATGACCTACTTCACGTTCAATGGCACGGTCCCCGGCCCGATGATCCGCGCGCGCGTCGGCGATACGATCGTCGTGAACTTCCGCAACGAGGTGTCGAGCCAGTTCCCGCACTCACTGGACTTCCACGCGGCGACTGGTCCGGGCGGCGGCGCGGTGTTCAGCAACCTCGCGCCGGGTGAGGAAACCACGTTCTCGTTCAAGGCGCTCAACCCCGGTTTGTACGTCTACCACTGCGCCACCCCCAGCGTCGCGCACCACATCGCGATGGGGATGTACGGGCTGATCCTGATCGAACCGGAAGAAGGGCTGCCCGAGGTCGATCGCGAGTTCTACGTGATGCAGGGCGAGCTGTACACCGAGGAACCGTTTGGCACGACCGGCTACGTCAACTTCAGCCACGAAAAGATGCTAAACGAGCAGCCAGAGTACTTCGTCTTCAACGGCGCGGCGGGCGCGCTGACCAGCGACGAGCACGCGTTGCGCGCGGAGCTGGGCGAAACCATCCGCATCTTCTTCGGCGTCGGCGGGCCGAACTTCGTCTCCTCGTTCCACGTCATCGGCGAGATCTTCGACCGGGTGTACGACCAGGGGTCGATCACCAGCAATCCGCTGACTGACGTGCAAACGACGCTGGTCCCGGCCGGGGGCGCCGCGATGATCGAGTTCCAGACGCAGGTGCCGGGCCGCTACATCCTGGTCGACCACGCGCTGAGCCGGGCCGAGCGCGGGTTGATGGGCTACCTCTACGTGGAAGGCGAGGAGCAGCCCGAGATCTTCAACGGGACGCTGACGCACGGCTCCGGTCACTAGTCTCCACAAACGCGCGGGTGGCGGGGCAACCGCTCCGCCGCCCGCCAGAAGAAATGCATGGTGTCATGAGCATCACCGAACACGCCGTACTCGAAGCACTTCGCACCGTCATCGATCCCGAGCTGGGGATCAACGTGGTCGATCTGGGGCTGGTCTACGACATCCACATCGAGGGCGACCAGATTGAAGTCCTGATGACCATGACGACCCCCGCCTGCCCGCTGGGCGCGCACATCACCGCCGAAGCCCGTTACGTCGTCGAGCAAGCGACCGGCTCCCGCAATGTCACGATTGACCTGGTGTGGAGCCCGCCGTGGAACCCGATGATGATGTCCCTGACCGCCAAGCGCGAGCTTGGCTGGCTTGAGTAAGCATTCTCTCTCGTCCCATTGGTATCCGTTCAGCGAAATCTGAGATCAAGGAGCATCCCAACCTCATGGAAAACACCACGAAGCTGACACTCGACGTTCGCACCATCCCGCCCGCGCAGAAGCACCCGACCATCTTCCAGACCTTCGCGGATCTGGCGCCGGGTGAGGCGTTTGAGCTGGTCAACGACCATGACCCCAAGCCGCTCCACTACCAGTTGATGTACGAGCACGAAGGCGAGTTCACCTGGGATTACCTCGAAGAAGGCCCGCAGGTCTGGCGCGTTCGGCTCGGCAAGAAGGCCGGGTAATCGCTTCGAGACGCAGACGATGACTCCCTACCGGATCGCCCGCGCAGCCGCCGGAGCCGCTATCGCGATTATCCTGATCGCGGCGCTGTACGGCGGCCTGGAACGGCTCGGCTGGCGGTTGCCGCCGGTCGAAGCTGGAACCAACAGCGTCCACGGCGCGCTGATGATCCCCGGCTTTTTCGGCGCGGTGATCGGCGTGGAGCGCGCGGTCGCGCTGACGACCGGGGCGCGAAGCCGCCGGGCGCGGCTGGCGTTCGCCGGACCGGCGCTCTGCGCGCTGGGCGCGCTGCTCCTGGTGCTCGATCCGGGTGGAGCAGCAGGCCGTCTGGCGCTGACCGGCGGCAGCTTCGCGCTGGTGTGCGTCTACGCCGTGGTGATCTGGCGCCAGCCCACGCTATTCACCGTGACGATGGGCGCGGGCGCGTACGCCCTGCTGATCGGGAATACGCTGTGGAGCAGCGGCAAGCCGATTTACGCGATCGTTCACTGGTGGATCGCGTATCTGGTGTTGACCATCGTCGGGGAGCGGCTGGAGTTGGCGCGGATGGTCCGCCCGACGCCCGGTCGCACGGCGACCTTTGCCGGAGCCGCGCTGCTGTATCTCGGCGGCGTCGCGGCGACGGTGTTTGCGCCGGACACTGGCACGCGCCTCGCAGGGGCCGGGATGCTGGCGCTCGCCGCGTGGCTGGCGCGCTACGACATCGCGCGGCGCACCGTCCGCCAGCGCGGCCTGACCCGCTTCATCGCCGTGTGCCTGCTGGCGGGTTACGCGTGGCTGGCAATCGGCGGCGGGCTGGCGCTGACGCTCGGCTTCGCGGGCAAGGCGTATGGCTACGACGCCATCCTGCACAGCGTCCTGCTCGGCTTCGTGTTCTCGATGATCTTCGGCCACGCGCCGATCATCCTTCCGGCCGTCGCCCGGCTGCCCGTGCCCTATCACCCGCGCTTTTACGCGCACTTCATCCTGCTGCACGCCAGCCTGATCCTGCGTGTGGTCGGGGACCTGGCAGGGAGCCCGGTCGCGCGGCGCTGGGGCGGCCTGGGCAACGAGATCGCGGTCGTCCTGTTCCTGCTGCTGACTGCGCGCGCCGTGCTGTCGAGCCGCCATGCCTCGCCTGCCCGCGCCGAGCTTCGCCACCCATCACACATCACGCCCTCACACGGACGCTAACTTCCACCGACTGTCACCTACCTGTGCCACGGCCGCGTGTGCTCTCTCGCATACGCGGCCGTGGCGCGTTTTCGCCAGGCCACTTCCGCCAAAAGTCGGAGAGCCATTCCGCCCAAGTCCGGTAGTGCTCCCCCGCCTGCATCCTGCAAAATGAATATAGCTACAAGGCAAGCAGGAGAGAAGCGGATGGTTGACGTGATTGTGATTGGTGGCGGACCGGCTGGCGTAACCGCGGCAATTCGCGCGCGGGAGCTAGGCGCACAGGTAACGCTTATTGAGCGCAAACGTCTCGGCGGAACATGCACCAACGACGGCTGTGTGCCGACACGGGTGCTCGCCAAAGCCGCGCGCCTGATGCGCGACGCGGAGCACTTCGCCGCCTACGGCCTGCAAGCTGAGCGCCCGACGGTCGATTTTGCACAGTTGATTGCGCGCACGCAGCAGGTCGTCGACCAGGTGCACGCGAAGAAACAGACCATCGCCCACCTGACCGAAGTGGGCGTGCAGGTGATCGAGAACAGCGGCGGGGCCGCGTTCGTGGATCCGTACACCATCGAGCTGGGCGACGGCCGCCGCCTGAGCGCGGACCGCTTCATCATCGCCGCGGGCGGACACGCACGCCGCTTCGAGTTCCCTGGCAGCGAGTACGCAGATACGCACCACGACGTGTGGAACCTGCGCGAACTGCCAAAGTCAGTGGCAATCGTCGGCGCATCCGCTACGGGCACGCAGCTTGCGTCGATCTTCTCGGCGTTCGGCACGGACGTGACACTGCTCGAAGCCGCGCCGCGCATCCTTGCCCGCGAAGACGCCTCAATTGCCAAAGTCATGCGCCAGGCGTTTGAAACGCGCGGCGTGCGCGTGATTGAGGGGATCGGCGGAGTTGAGCGCATCGACAAAGAAGGCGACCTGCTCCGCCTGACGTACAAGCTCGGTGACGGGCTTGCTAGCCTGGATGTCGAGCGGGTGCTGCTCGCGGTCGGCTGGGTCGGCAACGTCGAGAGCCTGAATCTTCCAGCCGCCGGACTCGCTGGCACGGCGCGCGGCTACATTGAGGTGAACGACTATCTGCAAAGCGCCGTCCCGCACATCTTCGCGGCGGGCGATATCACTGGCCGGATGATGCTGGTGCAGAGCGGCAGCTACGAGGGCCGCATGGCCGCCGAAAACGCCGTGCTTGGCCCCGGCCAGCCGAACTCGCACTTCATCGTGCCGCACGGCAGCTTCACCGACCCCGAATACGCTGCGGTCGGCCTGACGGAAGACGAGGCGCGCGCCCAGTTTGACGTGGCGGTAGTTACCATCCCGTACAGCGAGCTGGATCGCGCTGTGATCGACGACCGGACCGAAGGCTTCTTCAAGCTGATCGTCTCGCAGGAAACCCATCGCGTGCTCGGCGCACACATCGTCGGCGAGCAGGCGGTCGAGGCGGTGCAGATCGTCGCGGCAGGGATGGCCGCCGGGATGTGGGTGGAGCAGCTTGCCGAGCTGGAGCTGGCGTACCCGACGTACACCGCAATCGTCGGCCTGGCCGCCCGTCGCATGCTTCGCCTGCTGGGCGTGATGCCGCTG
>CBINGT010000015.1:0-18452 GCA_966250245.1 uncultured Anaerolineae bacterium | reverse complement strand
ATTTCACCCCGCTGTTCGCCATCCTGGCGGTGATCGGCATCATCTACGGCGCGTGGGTCAGCTACGGGCAGGATAACATCAAGAAGCTGATCGCATACTCGTCGATCAGCCACCTCGGCTTCGTGATGCTCGGCATTTTCGCGCTGAACACGACCGGCATCCAGGGCGGTATCCTGCAGATGGTCAACCACGGCATCAGCACGGGCGGCTTGTTCTTGATGGTCGGTATGCTGTACGAGCGGCGTCACACGCGCATGATGAACGCGTTCGGCGGAATCTGGCGCGCCATGCCGCTGTTCAGCGGACTGAGCCTGATTATCATCCTGTCGAGCATGGGCCTGCCAGGGCTGAATGGCTTCGTCGGCGAGTTCACGATCCTGCTCGGCTCGGCCGGGTCCGAAGTACTGAGCATGTGGATTACCGCGTTTGCGGCACTCGGCATCATCCTGGCCGCGATCTACATGCTGTACATGTTCAACACGGTCTTCATGGGCGAGCTGGACAAGGAAGAGAACAAGCGGCTGTCTGACCTGGGCTGGCAGGAGATCTGGTCGCTGATCCCGATCATCGTCATGGTCTTCGCGATCGGCTTGCAGGCGGGTTACTTCTTCGACTATATGGATAGCTCGGTCCGCGAACTGGCGGAGTATCTGGGCGACACGATCACGGCATCGGCCGGACGATAGGCGGTGACACCCGATGTTCGGACTACCGAGTCTGAGTGATCTCAATATAGGCGCGACGCTGCCGGTCACGTTGCTCGTGTTCGGCGCGTGCGTCCTGCTGGTGGTCGACCTGTTCGTCCCGCGCGATCGCAAGCGGGTAACGGCGCTGCTGACGTGCGCGGGCATCGGCCTCTCGCTGCTGCTATCGCTGTTGTCGCTCGGCGGGGTGATCGAGCTTGGCAATGGGGACGACGCGTTCACCGGCATGTTCCGCGCGGACGCCCTGACCGAAGCGATCAATGTCGCCACGCTCATGGTTGCACTGCTCGGCGTGCTGGTCGCGTACGACTACTTGGAGCGCACCGGCATGCAGCGAGGGGAGTACTACATCCTGCTGCTGTTCAGCGCGGCCGGGGCGATGCTGATGGGCGCGGCCAACAACCTCGTGATCGTGTTCATCGCGCTGGAACTGCTGTCGATTCCGTTGTACATCCTGAGCGGGTTCCGGCGGCCGGAAGCGGCCTCGGAAGAGAGCGCGATGAAGTACTTTCTGCTGGGCGCGTTCTCGTCGGGCTTCCTGATCTACGGGATCGCGCTGATCTACGGCGCGACGGGCACGCTCGACTTGCAAGGCGTGTGGGACGCGGCTCGCTCGATTGAGGCGGATGCTTCGACCGCGCGCTTCCTGGGCATGATCGGCGCCGGGCTGGTGCTGGTAGGGCTGGGGTTCAAGGTCGCGGCCGTGCCGTTCCATATGTGGACGCCGGACGTCTACCAGGGCGCGCCGACGCCGGTGGTGGCGTACATGAGCGTTGCTGCTAAGGTCGGCGGATTTGGCGCGCTGGTGCGCGTGTTCGGGATGGGGCTGACCGGCTTCATTGAGGGCGACGTGCCCGCCTTCTGGCAAGACACGGTCTGGATCATCGCCGTGCTGACGATGATCCTCGGAAACGTCGTCGCCATCGTGCAGGGCAACCTCAAGAGGCTGCTGGCGTATTCGACCATCGCGCACGCGGGGTATATCCTGATCGCGGTTGCGGCGGCAGCGTCGCCCGGTCTGGCGGACGAAGCGACGCAGTCGGTCGTGATCTACCTGCTGGCGTATGTGTTCACCAACGCGGGCGCCTTCGCCGTGATCACGGCCATCGAGCGCAACGACGGCTCGAACACCGACATGGACGCGCTGCCCGGACTGGCGGCCCGCCATCCGTGGCTGGCGGCGGCGATGACTGTTTTCATGCTCAGCCTGACCGGCATCCCGCTGACGGCCGGGTTCATCGGCAAGTGGTACGTGTTCAAGGTTGCGCTTCAGGCGGATCTGATCGCGGCGGCAATCGTCGGCGTGCTGACGAGCGCGATCTCGGCGTACTACTACCTGCGCGTTGTGTGGAAGATGTACTTCGAGGAAGGCCCCGGCGAGGCGACCGTTCAGCCTACGCTGGCGTGGGGTATCGGCGCGGCCGCGATCGGGACGCTGGTGCTCGGCGTAGTGCCGTATATCCTCTCGGCAATGGCGCGGAGCATCACGCTCGCGTTCGGCGGATAACGTCCGCTGCGTATGGTATCATAAGGCAGCCTGCGCGCTGCCTTTTTTCGTGCGTGCAGGTGAGACTTTCCGCGACGGCGGTGTACTACGTTCTGATGGACAACCAAGCGGTTAGCTGTTAGCGGCTAGCAGTCAGCCTGAAACACAACGCCAGGCATATGCTTTTGGTTTTCGCTAACCGCTAATTGCTAGCTGCTAATCGCTAGATTCAGGAAGACGCATGATCGATCACGGCCCGGCTCAGGAACAGACATCTAAGCCACAAATCCCGCTCGAAGAATACGGCGAGCATTACTTCCGCAGCTACAACTACGCCGATCGCCCGCTCGGGCGGTTCAGCATGTACTGGTTCGCGCGGCGCTATTACGCGGCCCTAGTGCGACGGTTCGCGCCGCCGGGCGACAATCGCCGCCTGCTGGAACTCGGTTGCGGGCTGGGGCATCTGCTCGGACTGCTGCAAAGGGATTTCGCGTGCGTGGGCGTGGACATCGCCGAGTACAGCATTGAGGAACTGCGGCGGAACGCCCCTGGCGCGGAAGGGTACGTCATGAGCGCCGAGGACCTGTCGCGCTTTGCGGACGGCGAGTTCAGCGCGGTGGTTGCGCTGCATCTGGTCGAGCATTTGCCCGACCCGGCGGACACGCTGCGGCAGGTCAACCGGATTTTGCGCGCAGACGGGTTGCTTCTGCTGGCGACCCCCAACCCGAACTATAGCCTGCGCCGCTTCAAAGATCCGCGCACCGACGCGATCGGCAAAGACCCGACGCACATCAACGTCCAGCCGCCCGAACGCTGGCGCGCGTGGGTTGAGGAAAGCGGCTTCCGCGTGCTGCGGCACTTCGGCGACGGGCTGTGGGATGTGCCGTATCTGCCCGTGCTGCCGAAGGCGGTACAGTTCGCGATGTTCGGGCTTCCGGCGCTGGCGCAGGTCGTCACGCGGACGACGTTTACTCCCTTGAGCGCGGGCGTGAACCAGATTCTGATCGCGCGCAAGGTGGCGAGCGTGGGAGAGGGGAGACGATGAAGCTGCGACAGTTCCTGGCGTTGAGCGGCGCGGCGGCAGGCGGAGTCTACTGGCTGGCACGCTACCTGCGGCCTCAACACTCGGCGCTGATCCTGACCGACAAGGTCGTGCTGATCACTGGCGCATCCACCGGGATCGGGCGGGCGCTGGCGTTCGCGTTTGCGCGACGGGGCGCGCGGGTGGCGCTGGTCGCCCGCAACGAGGAGCGACTGGAAGCGGTGCGGCGGGAGATCGAGCCGTACAGCGCGGATGTGCTGGTGGTGCCTGCCGATCTGACCGACGAGGCGCAGCTTGAGTCTGCCTTCCAGCGCACGCTGGAGCATTTCGGGCGGATTGACGTGCTGGTGAACAACGCCGGGCTGTCGATGGGCGGCCCGCTGGTGGATCTGGATCCGGCGCGCATGGAGCAGATGTTGCGGCTCAACCTGTGGGCGGCGGTTCGCCTGACGCAGCTTGTCCTGCCGGGGATGCGCGCACGTCGCAGCGGCTACATTATGAACATCGGCTCCGGCGCGGCGCGCGTCGCGGTGCCCTACGCGGCGGCATATGTCGCCACGAAGTACGGGCTGGCCGGTTTCTCGGATGCGCTGCGGCGGGAGCTTGGCGGCAGCGGCGTGCGCGTCACGCTGGTGAACCCGTCGTGGACGGCGACCGATATGCTCACCCCCGAGACACGGGAAGTTCTGCTGCGCTACGGCTATCACATTGACGATGTGGACCATGTCGCAGAGCGCGCGGTAAACGGGCTGGTCGCCGGGCGGCATGAAGTTTCCATCGGTGGCCTGCTAGAGATGCTCGGCCCGTATGTCGAGCGTTACGCGCCGTTCTTCCTGCGACTGTACTGGCGGATCTTCATGCGCGAAGAGTGGATCGACGCGATGCGTAGCCTGGGCGGGAACGAGGGACGTTAGCCCAGACTCGGTATGCGGGGCAAGCGCCCGGCGCGCCACGCGTCGAGCATGGTGCGCGTGCTGTCGAATGCGATCTCCGGCAGCGGCTCGTCGCGCCCAAACCACGCAACCGCATCGGCGTCGTCCAGCGCCTGCGCGACGCCATCCACCACATGCGCAGCGTAGATAATCACGATCGACGCGCCGATTTCCGCTGAGCCGCCCTGCACGTCGAGCAGCCCGGCGATCTCAACCTGCAAGCCGGTTTCCTCAAGCACCTCGCGGATCGCTGCCTCAGCCGGGTGCTCGCCGTAGTCGATATACCCGGCGGGGAGCGCCCACTTTCCGCGCTCTGGCTCGACTGCACGTCGCACGAGCAGAACCGCGCCATCCTGCTCGACAAACACCACCGCCGCCACCTTTGGATCGTCGAAGTGAATGTATCCGCACGCCGGGCACACGCGCCGGACTTTCCCGAACCGCTCCGCATCGGCCATCGCCGCGCCGCAGACCTGACAGAAGTTGACCGGGCTGGGATGCATCACGCGCCTGCCTGACGGCGTCCGAACACGACCAATAGCACGGAAATTACCAGCCCTGCCGCGCCCAGACCGATCAGCCAGGGGCGGGCGGTCGACTCGTCCTGTTCGCTGGCGGTAAGAGCGTTGGTGGGTGGTGCGCCCTCGGTGCTTTCGGCTTCGGTGGTTTCCTTCAGCGCGAGGTCGGTCGCATCATCGGCATCGGCGAAACGCTCTACCACGCCTTCTTCCGGCATCGGAACCGTTCCGGTGGGCATGGGGAACGGGCCGGGAGCCTGCGCGGCGATCGATGGCTCAGCCGGAGCAGCAGAATCGGCAGCCGACTGTCCTGCGCGGAGCGTCTCGGCGGGCGCTCCGAACAGCTCAACCTCAGGAGAGGGCGCGCTCGCCTGCGCAGGTGCAGCGTCATCGGGAGCCATGAACGCCTCGGGCGCGGCGAACGTCTCGGCGTTGGTGGCGGTTTCGCCCGGCGCGCCCGGCGGCGCAAGCATCACCTCAGGCGCGAGTTCAGCGGTGCTCTCCTGGGCCTCTTCCGCTTCGGCGGCGTCGGCTTCAATCCCATCCGCCTCGTCGGCCATCAGCGGCATTGGCGGCGAAGGGGCGAGCGTCGGTGTCGCGGGCAGGGTGGTCGGCAGGCTGGCGGCGGCGGGAGCTTCGCTGAGCGTCGCGGACGGCGCGGCGTCCTGAAGCGAGGGCGTTTCCTGCCCGCTGAGCGCCAGGCCCAGCACGATCAGGATGATTGAGGCGGCTGTTCCGAGCGCGCCGGTCAGTTGGAGCGCCATGCCGCTGGCAAACAGACGCTGCCACCACGGCGCGGGACGCTGGAATTGGGCGGGATCGAGCGTGAAGTTGCGCGGCACCTTCAGGCGTGGCAGGCTGCCGACCAGCCGCACGGTTGCGCGCAGCTCGTCCAGGCTGCGGCGCAGATCGGCCTCGGCGGCTAGCCGCTGCTCCAGCATGTGGCGATCGCGGTCGCTTAGCTCACCGTCAAGGTAGGCGGAGAGCAGCTCCAGGTCGCGCTCGGAAAGGTTCGGGTGAGAAGTCATCGTTCAGTTCGCATCGGGCGCGCAGCAATGGCGGCGCGCTATGATTCTTCATCGATCAGACGAAATTCGGCAGGCAGAAGTTCCCCGATCCCCCGCAGGCAGTCTCGCAGGCGGCCGCGTGCGCGACTCAGGCGCGATTTGACCGTGCCGAGCGGCAGATCGGTGATCGCTGCGATGTCCGCGTAGTTGTAGTCTTCGACGTCGGCGAGCACGGCGATGGTGCGCTGGTCTTCGGGCAAGGCGCTGATGCAATCCTGAATAGCGGCGCTTAGCTCGGCCTGTTGGGCGGCGGCCTCAGGCGAGAGGGTCGCCGGGTTCAGCGTGGTGTCGGGCTCGGCGGCGGTTTCGTACAGGTCATCCAGCGACGAAGTCGGGCGGCGTTTGGCGCGGCGTATCTCGTCGTAGCAGGCATTGGTCACGATGCGCAGCAGCCACGGCTGAAAGCGGTCCCCGCGAAACTGGTGCAGCTTTCTGAATGCGGCAATGAACGCTTCCTGTGTCGCGTCGCTGGCAGTGGCGGCGTCGCCGGTGATGCGGTATGCGACGGTATAGGCGAGGTCCTGATAGCGCAGAACCAGGTGATTGAAGGCTTCGATATCGCCACGCTTGGCCGCAGCGATCCACTTTTCCTCTTGCATGGCCCTGGATTCACGCCCCATGACGGCAGTTGAGGATTGACGTCAACCGCAAAAAAACCTATACTACTTGGCGCTACACACATGCCGAAGTGGCGGAATTGGCAGACGCACGCGACTCAAAATCGCGCGGGGTGAAACCCGTGTGGGTTCGACTCCCACCTTCGGCACTGGCATTGGAAAGCCGGGCGCATCCTCGCGACCCGGCTTTTTCTTACACAAGCGGTTAGCGGCTAGCCACTCGCTATTCGCTCTCGTCGCGCCACTCGTATTTGTGCGATCGTGACCCTTCGGATTATAACAGGTGCTGTTCCTGAGGTCGAGAAGGCTGATCGTATATGTCGAAACGAACGCTTGGCTCGCTGCTGATTGGCGTGCTGATCGGTCTTGCTGTGGGCGTTTATCTGGGCTGGGTGCAGTTTCCGGTGGAATACACCAACAGCTCTATGCAGGCGCTCGCGCCACGCTACCAGGATGAATACACCGTGATGGTGTCCGAGGCGTACCTGGTGGATCGCGACGCCGAGGCAGCGCTGCGGCGGCTGGCTGTGCTGGGCAAAGAGAACGTCCCCGATTATGTGCAGGACCTCACCGAGCGATACATCACGCAGAGCAATGTCCCCGCGATCCCCAGCATGGTGGCGCTGGCTGAAGCGATGGGCCGCCTGACCCCGCTGATGGAAGTCTATCGCATGCCGCCGCCTACCGCGCCTGCGTCTCCCGTCGTCGAAGGACAGTAGCAGTATGGCAGGAACCGGCAGCACCAGCAGGCGAGGGATGTGGATCGCCCTCGTCGTGGGGATTGCGATCGGGCTCGGGCTGGGGCTGTTTTACACGTGGGAGCTTGACCCGGTCATCGAGCTCAACACCGCGCCCTGGCAGTTGAACGCTGCCGCACGCGAAGATTATGTCATCGCGGTTGCCATGAGCTACGCGTACAACAACGATCTGGCGCGCGCCTTCGACCGGCTGCGCGCTGTCGCGCCGGATCGGGACGTGTGGCAGATGGTGGCGGATATCGCGTGCGAGCGTCACAAGTCGATCCAGATCGCCAGCAACAGCGACATCCTGGTGATGCGCGCATTGGAGCGGCTCTACCGCTCGCAGGGTGCGTCGGGGTGCGCCGATGGGCTGTATCCGACGCCCGCGCCGGTCGTGTTCCTGTCGCCGACTCCCGTGCAGACGGCGCCAGTGCTCCCTCCGCCGCCGACGAAGACGCCTGTGCCCGATCTGCCCGCGCCAACCGCGTCTCCCGCGCCGCTGCCGACCGACCCGCCGACAACCGATCGCTACATCATCGCGCGGGTGGAGAGCTATTGCGACGCCTCGCGTGACGGCCTGCTCGAAGTGCGCGTGTTCGACGCGCGCGGGCAGGGCGTGCGCGGCGTGCCGGTGCTGGTGACGTCGGGAACCGGTGTCCGGGATCAGTTCTTCACCGGACTGAAACCGGGTCGCGAGCCGGGTTACGCCGATTTCCAGATGGAGCAAGGCCGGGCGTATCAGGTCAGCATTCCCGGGCTGGTGTCCGACCCGCGCAGTCTGACGGCGGAACCCTGCCAGGCGCAGTCGGGCGGCGAGACGGTCACCGTGACGACATCGTACCGGATCAACTTCCAACAGCAGGCAAACTGAAGTAGAGAGAGCCGCGATAAGGCAACAAAAGAGCAGCTAAGGGTCACGCAATACGCCTTTAGCTGCTCTTTGCTGTTTTTCTGCTGCGCTTCTCTGGCCTTATCCCGCCTGCGCCAAGGTGTCCACCAACCACAGGTCATAGCGCGCCGGACCGGACTCGTTGACTTGCGTCAGCCACGGCTGCTCGTACCAGGCGTGGTTCATGACGAACAGTGGCGCGACCGGATAGCTGCCCTGCGGCCCAAAGAATGCCTCTTCCGCCTGGGCGAGCAGTTCGGCGCGCGTGGCATCGTCCGCTGCGCTGGCGGCGCGGTCGAGCAGCGAGTCCCCCCGGCTGCACTCCCGCGCGGGCTGGATGTAGCCATAGCGACAGTGAAGCGCGTCGTTGATCCACGCCACGCCGTCGGGATAGTCCGCGCTCCACGTCGCCAGCCACATGTGCGAGCGGGTGACCTTTTCGACGTCGTAGGTATTGTGCGCGAGTTCGATCATCAGCGTGCGGGGCAGGGCGCGGACCTCGAACAGCGCCGGGTTGCAGCCCAGGTTGGAAGCCCACTGGTCCACAATCGCCTGCCCCAGTTGCGTCCAGGCCGGGTCGTCGTCCGGCACGAGGACCAGCAGCGTTTCGGGAATGGCGTTGCAGCCCTCAAAACCGGCCTCGGCCAGCGCCTGTCGCGCGCGCGCCGGGTCAAACGGCATGCCCTCATAGACCGGCTGCGCCACGTTGCCGGGTGGGGTGAACTGTGTCAGGGGCTGCGAGTCGCCCAGGGGCATGGCTTGCGCAAGGGCGGCGCGGTCTAGCGAAAGGGACAGCGCCCGGCGCCCCAGGTCCGTATCAACGACCGCGCGATCATGTGAGAAGCCGAGCACTACCACCGGACCCGTCGGGGCGGTGCGGACCTGCCCGGCTGACGCCGAGCGCGCCGCGTTAAGTTGCTCGCCGTCCAGCGAAACCCAGTCGTACGATGTGCTGGGACGCGGCGCGTCGTCAAAGGTGACGTTCACCGCCGACACGTTTCCATCGAAGGCAAGCGGCCACTCTGGATTGCGGACGAGCGTGGCGCTGCGTTCCGACAGGTCTTGCAGCACAAACGGGCCGTTGGTCATCACGCCGGGCTTCGCCCACCACTCGTCGGAAAGGCTCGCTTGCTCGCGCGGGATGGGGCGATAGTCTTGCGTACTGGTCAGCGTGAGGAAATAGCTCGTCGGGAACAGAAGCTCGATCTCAAGCGTGGTCGGGCTGGTGGCGCGAATCGCGATCTCGCGCGCAATGAACAGGTCGTTCACCACTTCGGGGAACGCCTGCGCGACCGTCTGGCAGCCACGAATGACCATCAGGTTCGCCGTGATGGGCGAGGGGCGGAGCGGGTCGCACGCGCGCTGCACGCTGTAGACGAAATCGCCTGCGACGACCGGCCGCACGGCGACCACTTCATCCGTCTCGCTGTCGTAGCGGACCCACTGCAAATCGTCGCGCAGGGTGAAGGTCCACGTCAGCCCATCGTCGCTGACCGTCCACGACTCCGCGGCGGCAGGCTCGACCGTCTGCGTGACCGGGTCAAAGCGGGTCAGCCCGACGTACAGGTTTTCCACCAGATCGCGGGCGGCATAATCAAAGCGCGAGACGCGAATCGGGTCGAGCGTTTCTGGCGCGGGCATCGCAAGACGGAGCGTCGCCCCGTCTGCGGCTCGCGGCGGTGATCCTGCGTCAACTGGAACGGCTGCCCCGCCCAGAGTAGTGCCAACCAAAGCCACAATTAGCGCGGCATAAATCACAAGCGGTCGAGTGAAACGAAACTCACGCGGCATATTTCCCTCACACAGGTGCGGTCGATTGAACTGGGTAACGGAAGTCCCGGCAAAACGGCGCTATTGTAGCGCATGATATGCTCTTGATCACCCACCGGCTGCCCGTCGCTCGACTTGCACCGGATAGGACTGTACGCTCGTAGGCCGGTCGCTGCTGTTATAATGAAAGACAAAGTCCGTCTATGGATGCGGGGCAGGGTGCGCCATGGCCGAAAAGAACCCGAACGACACTGACCAGCGTGAAACATCTATACTCCGGCCTGATAGCGCGCGCGGAACGCCGCTACCGGCTGGCGCCGCCCCCGGCGCCAAGACCGGGCACCTTCCGGCGCCGTGGCGGCTGCTGGTCCAGATCGGCGAGCAGAGCCAGACGACGGTCGGGCTGGAAGTGAAGGGCGAGCTGATTCTGGGGCGCGTGGATCCGATGGCGGACGTGCAGCCCGATCTCGACCTGACGCCCTACGGTGGGCAGGAAGCGGGCGTCTCGCGGCGACATATTGCGATCACGCGGGACGACGAGAACCGGGTGCTTTACGTAGAAGACCTCAACAGCACGAACGGCACGCGGCTCAACGGCTTCTGGCTGGATGCAGGGCGACGCTATCGGCTGCGGGATGGCGATCGCCTCGACCTGGGCGATCTCACGATCACGCTGCGCTTCGCCCGATCTCCTTATCCCTCGTATTAAGCGAACAAGCAGTTAAAAAGCAGCAGAAGAACAGCCAACCGTTTGGGCTGCCTTCCGCTGCTTTTGGCTGCATTAAGGCTGCGGTTCGCTCACAGCACAAGCTGCATCTCGATCTGCCGCAGGCTGACGGTGTAACCCAGCGCTTCGAAAGCAGGCAGGACCGGGTCGTTGTCCGCGATGTTGAACGCGTTGGCGCGCGCGAGCGGGAAGGCGCGGTGCAACGCGGCGAGCAGACACACCGCGGCGCTGGGAGCGGCTTCGGGCGTGGCGGCGAGATCGATCAGGCGGATCGCGGAGTCGTCGGCGTAGCCAAGCGCGCAGGCGGCCGGGCGCTCGACCGGCTCACCTTCCAGCGCCCAGCCGAGCAGAGACGGCGCCATACCTTCGAGCGATCGCTTGCCGCGCTGCCAGCAGTTCGGGATCGGGTGATAATCGTCGTACTGCTCGACAATGTCGAACGGGTCCTGCTCGCGGAGCGGGCAATCCGGCAGGATATCCGGCACGTCTTCCGGCTCGCGGTCGAGCATCAGAAGATAGCGCCGGTGTGTAAAGCCGAGGCTGTCGTAGAGCCGCCACGCGGGGCGATTGTCCTCAATCACCTCAAGGTCGATGCGCTCCAGTCCGCGCGCCCGCGCCTGGGCGATCAGGTGCTCCATCATCATCCGCCCGGTGCCGTTTCGCCGATGCTCCGGGACGACGCCCATCCCACCGATCCACGCCGCCCGGTCCCGCACGCCGAGCAAGCCAGTGCCTACGATCTGCCCATCCTCAATCGCGGCGACCGATGCCTCAGGCGCGATGTCGTCGCGCTCGAACAGCGCGCGAAAGGCAGGCTGTGTCATCCGGATTGGCACAAAATAATCGGAATACGCAGCGTTGAAGGCCTCGGTGAATTCTCCGAAATCGACTTCGGAAAGCGGGCGCAAGTGAACGGTCATCGGCACGGCTCCTATGGGGTGAGATCTTGGCTGCCCATTTTCGCACGGCGATTCGTCTGGCGCAACGCATAGTTCGGACTGAGGGGGCAGAATCCCCCGGCAAAATAGTTGCGCCAGCGCAGAGAACGGGTATAGTGTCAGGCAGAAACGGGATGCGTACAGGGGCAGACGGACCATGAGAGCACAGCGGCTGACACGCAGCCTGACCGATCGCGTGCTGGGGGGCGTGTGCGGTGGGATCGCCGCGCTGATCGGGATCAATGCCTGGTGGGTGCGCGCCGCGTTTGCTGCGGTGGTGGGCTTTACGCTCGGCACGGGCGCGCTGATCTATCTGGCGCTGTGGCTGCTGATCCCGCCGCAGCGGCTGGCGTCGATCCCGACTGGCCGTGACCACGTGCAAATGCGCGCAGTCCAGCGGGAAACGGTCATTCTGCTTGGCGTGGCCGTGATCGCGATCGGGCTCATTGTGCTGGCGCGCAACCTCGGCGTGCTGATTACGAGCGAAGGGGACATCTTCGCCCCGGTGGTTGTGATTGCGTTCGGGCTGGTGTTTCTGGTGAAGCAGCTTCGGAGGACCGCATGATCGCCGCGCGCCGCAATTTCCTCTGGCCTCTGCTCATTCTCGCTCTGGGTGTGGTCTGGCTGTTCGTCACAACCGACGCCGTGCCGGATGCGTTCGCGGATTTGTTGCAGCGTGCGTGGCCCGCGCTGTTGGTGCTGATCGGGCTGGAAGCGCTGCTCGGGCGGCGCCAGCTTGCGATCGGCGCACGTCGCCTGCCTGCGAGCGCGCTGATTGTGCTGGTGGTGGTCGTGGCGCTGGGCGTAATCGTCGCGCTGGCCTACCAGAAACAGGCGGACTCGGTTCGCGCAGAAAACGTGCAGACCTTCGAGCAGCCGCTGGGCGAGGATATCCGCGCGCTCGAGGTAACGGCGCAGCTAGAGCGCACCGCTATCACGGTCGGACCTGGCGAAGCGGGCGTGCAGACAATCGCCGCGCGCTACGCGGGGAGTCGCGGCCATACCGTGACGATGGAGTGGGCCGCTCAGGCGCAGACGGGCACGCTGGCTGTCGTCGAGACGAATGGTGGGTCGATCCCGCGCCTGGAGGATTACGGGCGCGCGACGTTCGAGCTGTCGTTGCCAGATAAGACGCCGATTGCGCTGCTGCGTGTCGAGTCCGAAGCGGGTGACGCCGAGCTTGACTTGCGCGCGCTGCAGATTCAGCGGCTCGAATCGGCGCTGTCGGATGGCTCGCTGGTGGTAACACTCCCATCTGGCGAGGCGCTCAACGGGCGGCTGGAGGTGCGCGGCGGCAATCTGGAGCTGCGCGTCCCGGCGGGGATCCCGATGACGGTCAGTCTGGCGGAGGGCAGTGGCGAACCGTCGTACATTTACGACGATCTGCGCTATGACCTGCTGCGCGACGGCACGCTGAAACTCGAAAACGCGACCGAATTTCAAATCGGCCTGACGGTGTGGCTGGAAAGTGGCGCGACGCTGCGCGTAGTCGATATTGAGTAGCATTTTGAAACGTATTTTCCGCCGCTGCGCAGGCTCGAAAATCGTAGGAAAACAGGCGGGGAGGCGGCCAGTTGGGGAAGTTGACTTTGCTTTTGACATCTCCTATACTGGCATAAACTGAGGTTACCCGCTTATGAGCTACTTTCGCATACAACAGGTTTTAGAGACCCGCAAAAGCACGCTGGGGAGACGCCGGTGTGCTTTTTTGCTATTCAGACAGGAATTGATCGAAATGCTCGCCCGTTTTGAGTTCCACTTCAGTCCGCTTGCAGTGCCGTACTAGCCAGGAGATGAGGAGGTTCGACATGGATTATGGGATGATTGGCAAGATCGAGAAGGCGAAACGCTACGCAGAAGAGCGCGATCGGATCAAGTTCACCTCGTTTACCGTTACCCTCCAGGGTGAGAACAACCCCCACACCGTCACCTTCGAGAATAATGAGTGGAACTGCGATTGCAGCTTCTTCAAATCGCGTGGCGTGTGCAGCCACTCGATGGCTCTCGAGCGTGTTTTGGAAGGGATGTTGCCTGAGTCTGCGATGACCAGCAACTAGCTTCTACCTCGAGCATCCCAGTCGAAGCGAAATAGTGAGCGGCGCGGTAGGTGCGCCGCTCATAATTTGCTAAAAGATCGTAAAAAGCTGTAAAAAATCCGTTGTTCCCCCGCGTAGGGTAGGGAAAAGCCGGTTTTCAGGTGTAGAGTAAGGTGTGGCTTTCTGGTAGAATGCGACCGCTCCCGGTGATGATCGAAAGGGCTTTCGGCAGTTGACGAAACAGGCGATGACAGGGCTGGCGCGCCGCTGGTTGGCATTGGCCGTGGGCGTGATCGTCAGCGCTGTGTTTCTGTACATCGGACTGCGCGGCCTGCAACTGTCGGAAGTGTGGGAAGGTGTGCGCGGCGCGCGGGTCGGCTGGCTGATCCCCGGTGTCGCGGTCTACTTCCTGGCGGTCTGGGGGCGGACGTGGCGCTGGCACTACCTGTTGCGCTCGTTGCAGCCGATCCCCTTGCGGCGGCTCTTTCCGGTCGTCGTGATCGGCTACATGGGGAACAATGTCTATCCTTTTCGCGCCGGGGAAGTGATCCGCGCCTATGTGCTGCGGCGAAACGAAGGGGTAAACATCCCCGCCAGCTTGGCAACCATCGTGGTCGAGCGCATCTTCGACGGGCTGGTGATGCTGCTGTTCGTATTCGTCGCGCTGCCATTTGCTGATTTTCGGCAGGACTGGCTGCGGGACGTCGTGTTTTTCTCGACGATCCTGTTTTGGGGCGCGTTTCTCGCGTTTTTGGCGATGGCGCTCCGCCCGGCGCGGATGCGCGCGATCTATACGTGGGTGTTCGAGCGCCTGCTGCCGGGGAAGGTTGGCGCGGCAGGGATCCGGATGGCGGATCATTTCATGCTCGGCCTGGAGAACCTGCGCAGCCCGCGCGACCTGCTGATGATCCTCGTTTCGTCGGTTTTCATCTGGCTGACCGAGACGACGAAGTACTGGTTTGTGATGCACGCGTTTGATTTCGAGGTGAGCTTCTTCGTGCTGATGGTGATGACCGCCGTGGTGAACCTCGCAACAACGCTGCCGTCTTCGCCCGGCTATGTCGGCACGTTTGACACCCCCGGCATCAAGACGCTGACCGCGTACGGCGTGCCGGAGTCGATCGCCGCGTCGTATACGCTGGTGTTGCACGCGGCGCTGTGGCTGCCGATTACGCTGCTCGGGTTCTATTACCTGTGGCGCCAGGGCCTGAGCTGGCGGGACTTCCGCCGCGCTGAAGAACTCGCCGCGCAGCAAGTAGACGAGCTGGGGTTGCCTGCGCGCGAGCAAGAGGTGATCGCATGAGTGAGCGACGAGTCGCCATTATCGGGGCGGGCGCTGCCGGGCTGGCCGCTGCATATGACCTGACGCGGGCCGGATACACGGTGGACGTGTTCGAAGCGTCCGACTCGGTCGGCGGGCTGGCGGCGGGCTTCCGCGACGAGGGCTGGGACTGGACGCTTGAAAAGTTCTATCACCACTGGTTCGCGAACGACGACGCCATCCTCGGGTTGATCGAGGAGCTTGGCGCGCGGGACAAGGTGCTGTTTCCGCGCCCGATCACCTCGCTATGGCTGGATGGGCGCATCTACCAGATGGATCGCCCGAATATCGTGGTGGCGAACCTGCGCCTGCCCATTTCGTGGCTCGCGAAGATCCGCTATGGGCTGGCCGGGCTGTACCTCAAGCTGACGAAACGCTGGCAGCCGATGGAACGTGTCACGGCGGAACGCTGGCTGCGGCGCTGGATGGGTAATGAAGCGTACGAGCGGTTGTGGCGTGCTCTGCTGATTGGCAAGTTCGGCGCGTGGTACGACAAGGTCAACATGGCCTGGTTCTGGGCGCGCGTCTACAAGCGCACGCCCCATCTCGGCACGTTCGAGGGCGGGTTCCAGGCGTTTCTGGATCTGCTGGCGGATTGCGTGCGCCAGCAAGGCGCAGCGATTCACCTGAGCACCCCCGCAACCGCGATCCGGCCGCTGGAAAGCGGGCGCTGGGTCATCGAGGCGGGCGGCACGACGCACGAATACGACGCCGTGATCAGCACGTCCGCGCCGCAAATCCTGCGGCGGTTGGTGCCGGAGCTACCGCAGAGCTACGCCGCTCAGCTTGACGCGTTGAAGTATATGGGCGCCGTGGTGGTTATTCTGGCGCTGAACCGGCAGCTTCTGACCGACGGCACGTATTGGCTGAGCCTGCCAGCCGATCAGGCGGACAAATCCCGCTCGGAGTTCCCGTTCCTGGCGCTGGTAGAGCACACGAACTATATGGATCGCGCCCATTACGGCGGCGACCACCTTGTTTACTGTGGCGATTATGTTCCCCCCGACCACGAATATTTCGAGCTTAGCGAGGACGAACTCGCGGAGCGTTTTATCAAGGTTCTGCCTACTTTTAACCCGGCTTTTTCGCCGGACTGGATCCGCAAGAAGTGGGTTTTTAGGACGCGCTACGCGCAACCGGTGCCGTTTGTAAACCACTCGCAGGCGCTGCCGGATGTGCGTACGCCGCTGCGCGGCCTGTACCTGGCGAGCATGAGCCAGGTGTACCCCTGGGACCGTGGGACGAATTACGCGGTCGAGATGGGGCGGCGTGTTGCCGGGCTGCTGCGGCAGGACATCGAGGGCTAACGCCCGCCAGCGTGCAGGCGGGGCGTGGGGATTTATCGGTTATCTATTTGCCGGGGCATGAGCCGAAGGCTACAAGTGCGACAAGAGGGGTAGAAAGACCAATATGAAAAACATCACCGTCGTTGGGGTTGGCTATGTCGGGTTGGTGACGGCCGTGTGCTTCGCCGACCTGGGCAATCGCGTCGTCGCGCTCGACATCAACGAAGAGCGTATCGAAAACCTGAAGAAGGGCATCCTGCCGATCTATGAGCCCGGGCTGGCGGAAGTGCTGGCGCGCAACGTCAAGGCGAAGCGGTTGTCGTTCACGACCTCGTACGCCGAGGCGCTGAAGGAAGCTGAATTTGTGTTCATCGCGGTGGGCACGCCCGAGGGCGTCGACGGTGAAGCGGATCTGCAGTACGTCCGCATGGCCGCCGAGGCGATCGCCGAGAACATGGATCACCCGCTGATTATCATCAACAAGTCCACTGTGCCGGTCGGCACTGGCGACTGGGTGGCGGGGATCGTCCGCCAGAAGCAGCCGAAGCCGATCGACTTCTCGGTTGTGAGCTGCCCGGAGTTCCTGCGCGAGGGCTCGGCGCTGGCCGACTTCATGAACCCCGACCGCACCGTGCTCGGCTCGGAAGATACGGAAGCCGCCGAGCGGGTGGCGCAGCTCCACCTGCCGCTGCGCGCGCCGATTGTGGTGACGGACCTGCGCACCGCCGAGATGATCAAGTACGCCTCGAACGCCTTCCTGGCGACGCGCATCAGCTTCATCAACGAGATCGCGAACATCTGCGAGGCGCTCGGCGCGGATGTGAAGGAAGTCGCGCGCGGCATGGGCTACGACAAGCGTATCGGCCACCACTTCCTCGAAGCGGGTATCGGCTATGGCGGCTCGTGCTTCCCGAAGGACGTCAAGGCGCTGGCGTATATGGCGCAGATTCATGGCAAGCACCCGCAGCTTCTCGAAGCGGTGATGGAGATCAATGCTTACCAGCGCAAGCTCGTCATTCTGAAGGTCCACGAGCTGCTGGACGGCGTGAAGGACAAGACGATCGCGCTGCTCGGCCTGGCGTTCAAGCAGGACACCGACGACATGCGCGAGGCGCCCGCGATCACCATTGCGGAATACCTGCACGATCGCGGCGCGCACGTGCGCGGGTATGACCCGGTCGCGATGGACACCGCCAAGCGGGTGCTGCCGTTCGTCGAGATGTGCGGCGACTCGTACGAGCTGGCGCGGGATGCAGACGCGCTGATCGTACTGACCCCCTGGAACGAGTTCAAGCAGCTCGACATGGAGAAGATCAAGTCCGCGATGCGCAATCCGGTGCTGATCGACGGGCGGAACCTGTACGACCCGGCGCAGATGCAGCAGATCGGCTTTGCGTACCGGGGCATTGGTCGCGGCTTCGACGGCGCGGGCAAGAACGGCAAGCGCAACGGCGGCAAGTAACCTCGTCGCACCCCAACAGCTTTTCCTCGCAGGCAGGGATGCCACGACACGGCATCCCTGCTACACTTATCCCCAGGGTTTCGCACCAATAGAGAGGAACGCAATGCCCGGCCTTACAGCGTGCGGTGCATCGGTGAGTTGCGCGGGGCGGTGGTGAGATGCTTCGCGTGGGAGTTGACCTGATCGAAGTCGAGCGAATCGAGCGGGCGCTGGCACGGCACGGCGAGCGGTTTTACGCGCGCTTTTTCACCGAGCGCGAGCGCGAGCAGTGCGGCGGCGATCCGGCCCGGCTGGCGGCGCGCTTCGCGGCGAAGGAAGCAGCGGCGAAGGCGCTTGGCTGCGGGATCGGGCCGGTGCGCTGGGTGGAGATCGAGATCGAGCTCGAGGGGAACGGGCGGCCCCGGCTGGTGTTGCACGGCGCCGCGCGAGACCGGGCGGCGATGCTCGGGTGGAGGACGGTGGAAGTCAGTCTGAGCCACACGAAGGATCACGCGATCGCGTTTGTAGTGGCGCTCGCGCCGTTGCAGCCGCAGGGATAATTGGCAGTCTGCCGCGCAGGCGGGTATATTTTTCACGACAACTGAATAGCTGCGTTTCAGGTGATCGTCCGCCCGGATGCGGCGATCAAGCAGGGGGAAGCCGGTCAAAGTCCGGCGCTGTCCCGCAACTGTAGTGCCAGTGCCTTGCGCGCTGGCAGAGCCAGGATACCCGCCTGAAACCATGCCGGAAAACATCTCTCGTGGATTGGGGGTGGTGCATGCTTCGAGTTTGAATCTGTTGCGCCTTCCCTGGAAGGCGTTTTTTGTTTCTTTCCGGGTGAACAGCAAAAGGAGCAGCGAATGATAAGGCGACTGATTTCGGGGTTGGTAGTTGTCGCTCTGGCGCTAGCGCTCGGCGGCAGCGCGCTCGCGCAGGAA
>CBINGT010000014.1:0-18907 GCA_966250245.1 uncultured Anaerolineae bacterium | reverse complement strand
AATGAAAATTGAGACTGCATGGAGAAAGGTGCTTTAGGGATGCGCATGCGATTTGGTCGCGGTTTGGTGCTGGCAGGGCTGGCACTGGCGCTGACGTTGGGGCTGTTCGGCGTGCCAACGGCAAGCGCCGGGGCGTTTCTCTCGCCCAGCAACTACATGAACGCATATGTCAGCCTGATCAACAGCCGCAACTTCCCCGCCGCCTATGCTGAATGGGTGAATCCGCCGCAGACGTACGAGTCGTTCGTCGCCGGATACGCGGATACGCAGAGCGTGCAGGGCTACTTTGGCGGCTTGCAGCCAGGCGATGTGAACAATCTGGTGGGCGGAGTGCCGTCGGTTCTGTACGGCTACCGCACGAACGGCACGGTCGCGGCGTTCAGCGGGTGCTACTTCCTGCTGTACACCGGCGGGCCGGGCACAGGGCTGGACGTCTGGTCGATCGTGGACGCCAACCTGACGCCGCTCAATTACATCCCGACGCTGGAACAGGCGGACGCGCTGATCAAGAGCACGCGCTGCTATGCGCGGACCGATGGCCGGGGCAACTACCTCAGCGTGCAGAGCATGCTTGGCGCGTACTATGACGTCATCAACAACCGCGACTACGCGACGGCCTACGGGCTGTGGCGCAACCCCCCGCAGACGTACTACCAGTTCGTCGCCGGGTTCGCCAACACGCGCGAGGTCGCCATGTTCTACGGCAACTACCAGTATAGCGGCGTTCCGGGCGCGTATGAGGCCGGGCGGGTGCCGGTGATGGTGATGGGCTTTCACAACGACGGGAATGTCGTCGCCTATCGCGGGTGCTTCCGGTTGAACTATGACCCGTGGCGCGTGCCGAACTGGGCGATCATCGGGGCGAACCTGACGCCGGTTTCGACCGACTTTGGCGCGCCCGATCGCCAGACGGTGCTGAGCGCGATGGCGGCGAGCTGCTATTGAGCTGTTAGCAGCTAGCGATTAGCGGTTAGCTCAATACGGGGAATAGGGAATAGGCAGTCGGGAGTAGGGAGAACCGCTTTCCCTATTCCCCACTCACTACTCCCTACTGCCGCTTTAGCTTAGCGTGATTGGCCGCGCTCCGCCCGCTTTTCGAGCTGCTCCAGGATCTGCGCGAAGGTGGTGTCGAGGAACTTGTTGATCTCTTCGGACTCTTCGAGTTCCTCGCGCGCAACCTGACGCATCGTCTCGATGAACGTCTCGCGCGAGATGATGCCCTGCTGAATCAGCAGCCGCGCCAGCGCCTTCGCAATGACGAACCCATCGACGCCACGCGCACCGAGGCTCGCCAGCCCGCCAAACAGATCGCCAAAAATCTCCTGCGTCGTGCGGATATCGTCCTGCATGCGTCCCCCGCTTGGGCTAATGCCGTCATAACGGCGCTCATTGTACCGTGATGCGCGCGCTTTAACACCTTTGATCGATCCACGCGCCACAACTGGCGCGCGCCCGCGATCGCTGCTACAACCCTCACACGTTTTTGGAATGTCTGCTCTGTGGAGAGATCGCTGTGACCTATGCTGCCGAATTTGCCCGGCCGGACCCGCTGCCCGCTATCGCGCGCCGGGTGGGGCGCGTTGCGTTGCGCGCTTTGGCGCGCGTGACGATCCGTGGGGAGCGCGCGCTCTATACCCCCGGCCCGGTCATCTACGCCGCCAACCACGTCTCGACCTTCGACGCGATGCTGTTCTTTCTGCTGTTGCCGCCGGATACCGTCTTTGTGGGGCCGGGCGATTTTCCGCTGGAGCAGCCGGGTGAGTGGCTGGTCAACCGGTTGGGGCTGATCCGCATGAAACGCGGCTCGCTCGACCGCGAGGGGATGAAGCAGATGATGGCGGTTTTGCGACGGGGCGGGCGGCTGGCGCTATTCCCCGAAGGCGGGACGTGGGAGAAGCCGATCGACGACGTGAAATCGGGCGTGGCGTATCTCTCGCACGCGACCGGCGCGGCGATCGTGCCGATCGGGTTTGGGGGGACGTACCGCGCGTGGGATTCGCTGCGCGCGCTGCGCCGTCCGGCGATCAGCGTCCGGATCGGCGCGCCGTTGCCGCCGGTGCGCGTTTCCGAAGACCGCCACCGCCGTCAGGATGAGTTACAGGCCGCCTCGGTCGCGCTTATGAAGCGCATCTACGATTTGCTGCCGCTGGAGACGCAGGCGCACTACGACTATTTCGCACGGGTGCGGTACAGCGGGCGGCTGGTGTTTAACCCGCCGCGCTTCCCTGCGCCGAGCGTGTCGTTCGACGCGCTGGCGGAGCTGGTCAGCAAGCCGAACCTGTTTCGCCCGCTGCACCGTGTTGCGAAGCTGCCGGTTGCCCCGTTCCTGCATCCGGGGCGCTTCTATCCGCCTGGCACGATGCGCCTGGCCGCCGAGTCACTGCTCAACGCGTTCGCCGAGGGGGATTTCGCGGGCTACCTCGAATACCGGCTCGGCGAGGACAAGGCGGATCGCATTCGCGCCGCGCTGCGAGCGATCATTTCGCGGATCGACGCGCCCGGTCCGAGCGGCGCTCGTGTCGCGTTCGTCGTGCGGGTTGAGGAACGGCTCCCCTGAGAGGTCACGCTTTTGGGCGGCGGACGTCGTAGGTGACTACCACTATGCCGGAGCATGAGCGCGCCCGCGCCTCGATCAGTCGCGGCGTGACCGGTGGCGGACCGTCAAACAGCGGCGTGCCCTCGCCCAGCACCACCGGCGCGATCACCAGATGCAGCTCGTCGACCAGATCGCGCGCCAACAACGCGTTCCACAGCGTCCGGCTGCCGAACATCAGAATGTCGCGGCCCGGCTGCTGCTTGAGCGCCGCGATCTGCTCCTCGGCCTCGGCGCGGCGAATGATGCGCGTAGTGTCTTGCCAGGGCGCGGTCTGGTCTGGCGTGAGCGTGTCGGAGACGACGATTTTCTGGATCGCGTTGTCCAGCCGAGAAATTTCGCGCTGGATGGGCGGCTCGTCGGGATCGTCCGCGATATTCGGCCAATAGCTCTTAAACCCCTCGTACGACGCGCGGCCTAACAGCAGGGTATCGGCGGCGCGCAGCCGCGAGGCGTTGTACACGTCGAACGTGTCATCTTCGGGATACGCCTCGCGGAAATTGAAGAGCGGCATGATGTTCTGGCCGGACGCTTCGTAGTAGCCGTCCAGCGACATGATGTTGACGACGATGAGTTTCCGCACGGCGTTCTCTCCTTGTCTCGGCCACTGATTGCCGAGTTCAATTGTAGAGTCGCGCCGCGCGGATAGCCCACCGCTGCTACAGCCGCTCGAAGATACCCGCCGCGCCCTGCCCGCCGCCGATGCACATCGTCACCATGCCATAGCGATCGCCGCGCCGCCGTAGCTCGTGCAGCAGTTGGACGGTCAGCTTGGCGCCGGTGCAGCCGAGCGGGTGTCCGAGCGCGATCGCGCCGCCGTTGACGTTGACGCGCGCCGGGTCGAGGTCCAGCTCGCGGATCACTGCCAGCGCCTGCGCCGCGAACGCCTCGTTAAGCTCGATCAGGTCGAGGTCGTCCTGCGCGATCCCGGTTCGCTTGAGGACGCGCGGCACGGCGGCGACCGGCCCGATCCCCATGATCTCCGGCGGGACGCCCGCCACGCCATAGCCTACAAAGCGCGCGATCGGCTCGAAGCCGAGGCGGGCGGCGGTGTCTCCATCCATCAGCAGGACGGCGGCGGCGCCGTCGCTGAGCGGGCTGGCGTTCCCGGCGGTGACGGTTCCGTCCTGCTTGAACGCAGGCTTGAGCTTGCTCAGCCCTTCGAGCGTCGTGTCGCGTCGCAGATGCTCGTCGGTGTCGAAGACGATTGTTTCGGCGTGCCGCTGCCCGTCGCGCAGGGTGACTTCCTCAAACACTACCGGCACGATCTCTTCGGCGAACTTACCCGCATCGGTCGCGGCGGCGGCCTTGGCGTGGCTCTCGCAGGCGAAACGGTCCTGGTCCTCGCGCGAAATGCCGTACTGCGCCGCGACATTCTCCGCCGTCAGTCCCATGCCGAGGTAGAACTCCGGGTGGTCAAAGGTGGTTGCGTAATCTGGGCTGAGGCGGAATCCGGTCATCGGGACGAGGCTCATCGTCTCGACGCCGCCCGCGATGATCACGTCTGCCCCGTTGGCGATGATCCGCTCTGCGCCGAGCGCGATGGATTGCAGGCCGCTGGAGCAGAAGCGGTTGATCGTCTGGGCTGGCACGCTGACCGGCAGCCCGGCTTGCAGCGCGATCAGCCTCGCCGCGTTCAGGCCCTGCGCGCCTTCGGGCATGGCGCAGCCCAGGATCACATCGTCGATCAGCGCGGGGTCCAGCCGGTCCCCCGCCTGGTCGAGCAGGCTTTTCAGCACGGCCCCCGCGAGCGCCTCGGGGCGGGTGGAGCGGGTCGTCCCTTTCTTGGCGCGGCCCACGGCCGTCCGGGCCATGGCGACGATCACTGCTTCGCGCATCAGAACCTCCTTGTGCGTGGGCTAAGCTAAAAGCAGCAATGAAGCAGCTAAAGACAGCAGAGAAGCAGCAAAAACGGTTTAACCGCCTGACGCTGACATACTGCTTGCCCTTCGCTGTTTTTCGCTGTTCTTAGCTGCTTTTGGCTAACCGCTGATGGCTCACTCGTACATCACCGGCTCGGATTGTTCCTGCTCATCGATCAGATCGAGCGTGACGGTGAAGACCGTTCCCGCGTTCACCTCGCTGGCGACCTCGATGGTGCCGTGATGCAGGTGTACGATCTCGCGCGCGATCGTCAGCCCCAGGCCGGTGCCGGGCGCGACTTCCTCGTTCGTGCGGAAGAACGGGTCGAACACCTGCGACAGCATCTCGCTCGGAATACCGATCCCGGTGTCGCGCACGTGGATCGCGACCTGGCCGTGCGGCGCGTCTTCAGACGGTTGTAGCTGCTCGACCTCAATGGAGATCGTACCACCTTCCGGCGTGTAATTGATCGCGTTGATCACCAGATTTGTGATGACCTGATTCATCCGCTGCGGATCCGCCTCGATCATCAGCGGCACATCTGGCAACAGCGCGTGCAGCAAAATGTTCTTCCGCTCGGCTTCCGGCCGCTGGATCGCGATCACCTCGTCCACCAGCTCGCACAATGCAACTGGTCGCCGGTACAGCGGGATCACGCCGCGCTCGAAGCGTGACACATCCAGCAGGTTTTCGATCAGCTCGGCCATGCTGTCAGTGACGCGATTGAGCACGTCGAGGTGCGCCGCCAGCTTCTCGGGCTGTTTGCGTAGCAGGTACAGACGCGTTTTGACGTTCGCCAGCGGTGTGCGGAGCTCGTGCGAGGCGTGCGCGATGAAGCGGTCCTTCTGCGCCTGGAGCGCCTTCTCCTGGCTTATGTCGCGCAGAATGGCGACAAACGCGCTGCCCTCGGAGCTATCCAAGCTCGGCACCGGCGTGATCGTCAGAGCACCGTTGAACGTCGTGGAGTCGCGCCGCTGCGCTTCGACTTCGCCGCGCCAGCTTCGCCCTTGCGCCAGCCCCTTGCGGATCGCGTTATGCAGGCGGGTGAGATCCTGCCCCGGCGCCAGCAGCGAATCCGGCAGGGTGAACGGCTGGCGGGTGAGGTCTTCTGCGGTATAGCCCAGCAGTTCGGTAAACGCCTCGTTGACGTAGAGCACGTTAGGGCCGCGCGAGAAAAGCACCGCCTCGCCCATCGAGTCGAGGATCGCCTGAAGCTGCGCGCGCTGCGCTTCAAGCTCGGCGGTACGCTCGGAGACGCGCTGCTCAAGCTCGCTGGCGTGAAGCTGGATGGCGTCGTAAAGCTGCGCGTTGCGAATTGCGATCGCTGCCTGGTCTGCGAACGCTTGCAAACGCTCGGCGTCTTCGTCGTTGAAGAAGCCGGGTTGCGTGCTGTCCAGGTGCAAGATGCCGATCACCTGGTTTTCGAGCACGATCGGCGCTTTGACCGTCGAGCGGATCCATTCTTCGTGTACCAGGCGGAGCCAATTCGGGTCACGGTGCGTGTCTGGCACGGCGAACGGCCGCCGCGTGGCGAGCATTTCCTGCCAGACCGGGATCTCATCCACCTTGAAGCGGAGCTGGCTAATCCATGTCCCGGCGCCATGCTCCGCGTAGCCATAGCCGCGCGCCACCCGTGCGACTCCATCTTCGATCAGCATAATGTTGGCGGCGTCGTGGGGTAGCACCTGCCCGACGTTTGCCAGAATGCGATCGAGGACTGTGTCGATCTGCAGCGTGCTGCTGACAGCCGCCGCCGCCGAGCGCAGGGCTTCGGCCAGGGTGCGCTGCTCGCGCTCCGCCTGGAACAGCCGC
Organism: uncultured Anaerolineae bacterium; assembly: GCA_966250245.1. Classification (GTDB taxonomy): domain Bacteria; phylum Chloroflexota; class Anaerolineae; order Aggregatilineales; family Aggregatilineaceae; genus DYGX01. The sequence goes on along the minus strand of CBINGT010000014.1, from coordinate 12,639 downwards.
GCGTTCTGGATCGCCAGCGCAACCTGATCGGCGAATGCCTGCAACCGCTCGGCGTCGCGCTGCGTGAAGGAGTTGGGCGTCGCGCTGTCGAGGTTTAGCAGCCCGATCACGCGGTTCTCGATCGAAATCGGTGCTTTGAGCGCGCAGCGGATCCAGTTGGCTCCCTCAATGTCCGCCCACTCGGGATCGGCATGGGTGTCCGCGATGATGTAGGGTTGTGGGTGTCCCCCGGCATACAGGCGCGACCAGTGCGGCACCTGATCCGGCGTCAGGCGCATCCAGGCAGGCTTTTCCCCCTGGCTGTAACGGTCGTAGCCGGTGTGACGGACGACCTCTCCTACGTCGCCCTCGAACAGCAGGATGTTCCCCGCATCGTAGGCGATCACGCGCCGGATCGACTCAAGTAGCTCGTCGTACAGATCGTCCAGCGCCAGCGACCGGTTGCTGAGCGATGCGACGTGTCCCAGCGCTTCGGCCAGAACGCGCTGCTCGCGCTCCGCTACATACAGCCTGGCCTTCGTGATCGCAACCGACGCCTGGTTGGCGATCGTCTCGACCAGCTCCAGCTCGTCCGCGGTGAACTGGCGCGGCTCCACCCAGTCCAACCCTAGCGTGCCGATCACGTCGTTGCCGACGATCAGCGGCATGATAATGAGGGTCCGTGTGCCGCGCATGCGAAGCGCGGGCCACGCCGGTTCAAAGAATGGGTCGTTGAGCACGTCTTCCGAGACGAGGGGCTTATGTGTGGCGCGGACGTGCTCGATGGACAGGTTGTTTTCGAGGCTAATCGTTACGTTGTGGTTGGCGTCGTCGTCAGGATGCGTGCCAAGCACCAGCCGCCCGACCTTGTCGTTCTCGAACATGACCAGCCCGCCGAAGCTCGCGCCGAGCGCATCCTGTAGCTCTAGCAGCACGGTGCGGTAAATCGCTTCCAGGTCGAGGTGATGTGCGACGTGTGTCGAGACGCGGTTGACGAGCGCCAGCTTCTGCGCCTGGACCTGGAGCGCAGTCGCCTGCTGTTGTACGTCCTGGAAAAGCTGCGCGTTTTGTAGCGCAATCGCGGCCTGGTCGGCGAAGCTCTGCAAGCGGTGGGCGTGTTTCTCGTTGAAGAAGTTCGGCCACGCGCTTTCCACCTGAAGATAGCCGAACACGCGTCCCTCGCGGTGGATCGGCGCTCCGACATACGAGCGGATCCAGGCGATCTGTGGGTAGGGGATCCATTCCGGATCGGTCGCCGTGTTGGAGATGATAAGCGGCTGGCGCGTTTCGGCCATGCGCTTGAGCGTGGGCGTCGACTCGACGGGCAGCCGCAACTGTGAAACCCAGGCGCCAAGCCCTCGCTCCACGAACCCGCGATGGCGTACAATGCGCCCGATCCCCTCGTCGTCGATCAGCATCAGGCTGGCGGAGTCGTGCGGGAGCACCCGCTTGAGGTTGTCGAGCAGGCGATCGGTCACGACGTCCACGTCGAGCGTGCTGTTGATGATGGTGGCGATGTCTTGCAGAGCTTCGGCCAGGGCGCGCTGATCGCGTTCCGCGGTGAAAAGCTGCGCGTTGTACAGGGCGAGCGCCGCTTGATCTGCGAAGGCTTGCAGGTGCTGAAGGTGCGCCGTCGTGTAGAAGCCACGCTCGGCGTTGTAGATATTCAGGAAGCCGATAACCTGGCCCTCACGCACGATCGGCGCGCAGGCGTAGGCGTGCAGCCAGTCCAGCTCGGGGTGAGGTTGCCAGTCCGGCTCGGCGGCGGTGTCGCTGAGGACGAGCGCCTGCCGGGTTTCGATCACACGCTGGAAGAGCGGAACATGTCGCAAGTCAAAGGTCAGCCGGTCGAGCCAGCCGACCCGGGACGGTTTGTGCGGCGCGTTTTCGCGGACGACGCGCGCCCGGTGCTCCTCGATCAGCATAATGTTGGCGACATCGTACGGGACGACACGCTTCAAGTTTTCAAGGATGCGCTCCATCACCGCTTCAGGATCGCGGGTGGCGATGGTGGTGGCGGCGATTTCACTGAGCGCTTCGGCCAGGGTGCGCTGCTGATGCTCGCTTGTGAACAACTGCGCGTTGCGGATCGCGACCGCGGCGTGCGCGGCAAACGCGCGCAGTCGCTTGGCGTGGTCCTGGGTGAAAAAGCCGGGTTGCGCGCTGTCGAGACTGATCACTCCGATCAGCTCATCTCCGTAGATGATCGGCGCCCAGATCGACGAGCGGATCCATTCTGTGCCTTCGATCGGGACCCATAGCTCAGACGTGGCCGTGTCGTTGATGATCAGTGGCTCGTGCGTTTCGCGCATCGAGAGGTGGTATTTCTCGTGCGTGCGATACTCGAAGCGGATCGCGCTGATCTCGTCCGCGATGCCGTATTTCTCGAAGCCGGTGTGCCGGGCCATGCGCAGCACGTCGCCATCGAGCAGCGTGATGCTCGCCGTGTCGTGGGGGACGACGCTGCGGATGTTTTCCAGAATGCGGTCGAGCACCTGATCCAGATCGAGCGTGCTGTTGGCGGTGATCGCCGTGTCGCCCAGCGCTTCGGCCAGGAGCCGCTGCTCGCGCTCGGCCTGACGCGCCCGCTCGCGCTCGACGCGTGTCCGCAGCGCGATGATGCCATACGCCAGGTCGTTCGCCAGCTCTGCCAGCAAATCGACCTCTTCATCGTGGCGGAAAGCGTTCGGCTCGTCGGAGTAGACAACCAGCACGCCAAAGACGCGACCGGCGTCCATCAGCGGCAACGCCGCTACTGAGCGGTAGCCTCGTTCGAGCGCTGCCTCGCGCCATGGCTCGAAGTCCGGATCGGTTTCGCAATCCACCACCACGACCGGCTTGCCGGTGCGAACGGCCCGGCCGGATGGTCCACGACCACGCGGCTCGTCGGCCCACGTGGTTTGCAAAAACTGAAGGTAGCCATTTTCTTTGCCAAACCGGGCGACTGGCTCCAGCGTGCGCGCTTCATCATCCCGCGCATAGCCCACCCACGCCATCGAAAACTGGCCGCGCGACACGATAATCCGGCAGATGTCATTCAGTAGCGCCATCTCGCCGGTCGCGCGTACCATGACCTGATTACAGTCGCTCAGCATGCGATAGGCACGATTGGCACGTTGCAACGCTTCCTGCGTGCGCTGGCGCTCGGTGATGTCTCGCACGATCGCGATGGCGCTTTCTTTCCCACGAGCGACGATGCGCGCCTCGTAGTCGTGCATTTCTTCGCCCAGTGGCAACTGGTAGTTGAAGATCTGCATGTCGCCGGTCGCAAAGGCACGTTCCAACGCTTCCATCGTCTGCGAGGCGATTGGGGGCATCACATCCTGGACGCGTCGCCCCAGAAACTGCTCCGGCGGGAGGTTCAGCCCCATAGGCGCCGGTTTGTAGTCCAGAAACGTGCCGTCTGGCGCCAGCTCGAACATCAGATCGGGGGTCGCGCTGATGAACGCGGCGTAGGTCTGCTGCGACGCGATAAGCGCGGCCTGCCACCGCATCAGATGCCGCCTGGCGCTACGCAGAAACAGGAACAAACCGACGGTCGTGAACGCGACATACAGCCAGCCCTTGAGCGTTTGCGCTTGAGCCCCAATCGAAAACACGCTCAGCAGGTAGTCGGTCGAAACGATCCAGACCGCGCCAAGCAGCGCATAGGTTACCGCCGTGCGCAGCGCGTGGAGATAGGGGGGCAGCCCGTTCTGCGAAGGTGTCGGCCTCGGGTTCATAGTTCCTCGCCGTTCAGTTCCGTAGTGGTTTGCTGTACTGCAGCATGTGCATGATGCGCTCTATCGTCTTCCGCTCGTGACATAGCTCGACAAATGCTTCGCGTTCAAGGTCGAGAATGTATTGTTCGGGCACCCAGCCCGGCTCGGACAGATCGCCGCCGCACAGAACGTAGGCGATCTTGTTCGCGATCAGCACATCATGATCGGTGGCATATCCGGCTTCGCGCATGGTGTAGACGCCGATCCGCAGCGCGGCGAGCGCATCGCGCCCCGCCGCCCAGACCTGCCCGGCGGGCTGCGGCGTGTAGCCGCTCGCTAGCAGGTGCAGCGCCTCGCGCTTGGCTTCGGCCAGCAGAAAGTCGCGGTTCATCACAATGCGATCTTCGGGGCGCAGGAAGCCGAGCGACCGCGCTTGCTTCGCGCTCTCTGAGACTTTCGCCAGCGCCAGGGTTTCGAAGACTTGCTGCAAGTGCGGCAGCACGTCGGCGTTGGGCGTCTGCATGACCGGGTTGATCTTGCGGCGCAGCATCTCCTTGCAGCCGGTCCCGGCGGGCAGCAATCCGACGCCCATCTCCACCAGCCCGGCGTACAGTTCCGCGTGGGCGACAGCGCGCGTTCCCGCCATCAGCATTTCCGCGCCGCCGCCGAGCGCCATCCCAAACGGCGCGGTGATCACCGGCCCCGGCGCGGCGCGTAGCGCCTGGAACAGGTTTTGAAGCTCGCGCACGGTCGCGTGGATCTGGTCCCAGTCCTGCTGTTGCGCGAGCATCGCGATCAGGAACAGGTTGGCGCCCGCGCTGAAGTGCTCGCCCTCGTTGCCGATTACCAGCCCGTCATAGCCACGCTCCAGATAGTCGAGCGCCTTCCAACCCATCGCGACGATGTCCGAGTCGATCGCGTTGGCTTTGGCGTGGAACTCGAGCAGCAGAATCCCGTCGCCCAGGTCGATCAGCGACGCGCCTGCCATCCCCTCGAGCCGCTTTCCGGCGGCGCGCAGGTCCGCGATGGCAATGTGGCGCGCATCCTTGTGGAGCGGCGCATAATCCCCGCGCTGCGGGTCGTAGATGCCGGTGACGACGCCCGCTGCGTCCCGCTGGTAGAAGGTGGCGCACCCGGCGTCGAGCATCGCCTTGACCCATGGCGCAACCGCGTAACCGTCCGCTTCCATGCGTTCGGCGGTTTCTGCCACGCCAAGCGCGTCCCAGATCTCGAACGGGCCGAGTGCGTGGTTGAAGCCCCACTTGTTGGCGTTGTCAATCGACGCGATGTCGTCCGCGATTTCGCCCAGGCGTTGCGCGGCGTAGCTGAGATAGAAAGCGTGCAGGTGCCATAGGTATTCTCCGGCGCGATCCTCGACGCTGACCATCGCCTTGATCCGCGCGCCAACGTCCTCGATCTTACGGTGCTGGCCGACGCTATCAAAGCGCACCTTTACCGGCGGCTCGTATTCGAGCGTCTGAAGGTTCAGTTCCCAGAACTCGCGGCCCTCAGGGGTATCGACCCGCTTATAGAAGCCCTGCCCGGCCTTGTTGCCGAGCAGCCCGCGCTCGAGCATGGTTTCGAGCAGTTCACGCGAGGCGGGGTGGTTGATCACCTCGCGCGCTTCATCTTCGGGGATTGCGTCGTACAGGTTGCGGTTGACGTGCACCATAATGTCGGCGCCGATCAGGTCGTACAGGCGGAAGGTCGCGGTCTTCGGGCGGCCGATCAGCGGGCCGGTCAGCGCGTCCACCTCGCCGACCGTGTAGCCGTGCTCCAGCGCATAGTTCACGCCGAACGTCCCGGCGACGCTGATGAAGCGGTTGGCGATGAAATTGGGCGTGTCTTTGCAGATCACGACGCCTTTGCCGAGGATCGTGCGGCCATATTCCGCCATGAAGTCCAGCACGGCGGGGTCGGTTTTCTCGTGTGGGATGACCTCGAGCAGCTTGAGATAGCGCGGCGGGTTGAAGAAATGCGTGCCGAGGAAGTGCTGCTGAAACGCCTCGCTGCGCCCTTCGGCGATGGCGTGGATGCTCAGGCCGCTGGTGTTGGTCGAGACGATCGCGTGCGGCGCGCGGACGCTTTCCAGCCGCGCCATCAGGTCTTGTTTGATCGCCAGATTTTCGACAATCGCTTCGATGATCCAGTCGGCGTCGCGGAGTCTGTCGAGGTCGTCTTCGAGGTTGCCGGGGGTAATGAGATCGAGATCGGACGGGGCGAAAAGTTGCGCGGGGCGGCTCTTTTGAAGCGCGCTCAGGTTTTTCAGCACGATCGCGTTGCGCGCTTCGGGGCGGTCTCCCGGCAGACTATCCGGGGCGGGGATGTCCAGCAGCGTAACGCGCACGCCCACTCCGGCCAGTAGCGCCGCAATGCCGCTGCCCATTGTGCCTGATCCGATGACTGCTGCGTGACGAATGTGGAACTGCATCGCCATGCCTCCCGTGAACAGGCCACAGCCCGGTCGTGGTGCTCGCTGCTGGCCTCCCGACGCTGCGGGCTATTATGGCACAGCTTTCGCCTGAGTTGAAAACGCGGCGCGTCTGGTGTGCGACGCCGCGTGCGATCAGAAGGCTTAAGAAGTGACAAACAGGCAAGGTGTATCTTAATGGATATGCTTTCATTATAGAGGCAAATTGGCTGCTGTGAAGTAGGGCCAACACCAAAAACGGGCCTCACGGCCCGTTTTTCAGGATTCTTTCAGAAGAATTAGCCCTGACGCTGCTTGTGCTTCGGGTACGCCGAGCACATCACGTACAGGCGCCCCTTGCGACGCACAAAGTAGCACTTGTCGCACATCTTGCGGACGGAAGACCGGACCTTCATCTCAAATCACCTCCCCAGGTCGTTCCAGGTTTGTTCACTATCGCCCTGGGCGGTACCGCGACGGCAGCCTGGGTCGGATAGCTCATGGATTATCGGGTGGCGCGCACCAGCGCGCCGGTGAGTGCCCGCCTATTATAGCGGGTCCGGCGGCAGAATCCAGGGCGAGTTGCAGCGGTGCCCCTCACGCGTGAAAAATGCGGGGCGACCGTTCAGCCGCCCCGCGTGGAAATTCGTTCCGCTGACGCGCGGATTACGGCGCGTTATAAACGCGGTAGCTGATGAAGATCTGATCGCCGGAGCGGTTGTCGATCCGCAGCACGGCGCGGCGACCTTCCGTCGTGAAGACGCCCATCACCGTGCCCGCGTTGACCTGGCTGCCGTCGATCCCGGTCGGGTTGTTGATCACGCTGGCCGAAAGCTGGTCGTAGTGCACGTCCTGATAGGCGACGCCGCCCAGCAGGCCGATCAGCGAGCCGTTGATCACGCTCAACGCGGTGCCGTCCCAGCGGATGTCGCCGAGGTTATTTCCGCTGCTGAACAGGTCCAGCTCTTGCCCAGGGCTGAGCGGGATGTTGCTCTGCTGCGTCAGGAGCGGATAGTCGGCGCGGTAGGTGATGTTGTACTGGTTGTTGTCTTCGTTGAACTCCGCCACCGTGTTGTTGAGGTCCGCGATCACGGCCACCTGCGCGACGCCCGTTCCCGGCAGCGTGGCGGTCAGGATTGCCTGCGCGGTCTGGCCGGGCGCCAGGCTGTCCACAAACGCCGACGCGTACACGCCGCCCGGCTGGAAAGTCGCCGCAATGGCAAACTGCCCCGCCGCTGCGCCGCCCGCGTTGCGGACGTTCACCGTCGCCGTGAACGGCTGATTCGGGACTGGCTGCGCCGGGCTGAGCACCACATTATCGATTACAATGTCCGGCTCGTTGGGCGCGGCGGTCGCGGCCTGCGTGGGCGTTGGCGGAATTGGCACGGGCTGGATGGTCATCAGGTCGCCGCTGATCTGGACGTACTGCGTGTTCACCCAGCCGACGCCGCCGTTCGGAAGCTGCACCGAGATCCACGTGTAATCCGGAATGGTGCCGACCACGCGCAGCAGGTCGCCTTCGCTGACCTGCGCGATGCGCTCGTAGTCAAAGCCCGGCCCGCTGCGGACGTTGAGCGCGGTCGCGGTCACCTCAGCCCAAACGCCTTCGAGCGTGGGGCTGGGCAGCGGCGTGATGGTCGGCGGGCCAGGCGTGGGCGTCGGGATGTCCACCACCGGCGCGCCCGTCTCGTCCAGCGCCAGCGGCTCGCGATCGTCAAAGCGCGCCAGCACGACCGGTCCGCCATACGGACCAAGCTCGTAAACGGTCGAGATGCGGACCAGGTCGCCGTTCGAGAACTCGACCGGGTGGAATGCGCCCTGCACCAGCGTGACCGGGTTCCCGTTCAGCAGCCCATCGCGGATTTGCTCAGGCGACGCGCCGAAGTTGATTACCGTTGAGCGCAGATACCAGATCGCGTCGTATCCGGCCACAGCCGCGCCGCTCGGCAGTTCGTTGTACGCCAGGGTGTAGTCGCGCAGGAAGATTTGCGAGGCGCGCGAGCCGTAGCTGTACACCCAGTTGTTCATCCCGACGATGCCCTGCACCAGGTCCACCGGGAACGCGCCCGCGCGAGCAGCCTCGTCCGCGTGACGGTAGACGAAGCGGCCATCCCACCCCTCATCGCGAAGCTGGCGCAGCAGGCTGGCGGCGTCTTCCATCGCCCCCCAGAACGCCACGACGTCCGGCGCCAGGGCGCTGATCGTGGCGGCGTGCTCGTCGAGCCGCGCGTTGTCAGGCTCCTGAATCGTCTGGACTGGCGTGATACCCATCTCGCCGAGCGCATCTTCAAATGAGGCGAGCGCAAGGGTCGAGGCGATGTCCGTCTGCACCAGCGCAAACGACTCGGCGCCCAAGTCATCCACCAGCACCGTTACGGCCGCCCAGTTGTAAACGTACTCTGGCGCGCGGATACGGAAAAAGCTGTTCGTATCATCATCTTCGGTCAGGCGGTCGAGGGTGACGGCGGTGAGAATGGGCAGCTCGGTTTCCGTCAGCGTGTCGATGTTGTCCGGCGACAGCACCTCGTCGTCGTCCGGTCCGAGGATGGCGACCAGCCCTTCACGCTCCAGCAGCTTGCTCACGTCGCTGCCAAGCGAGCCTTCGGTCGCCGCGTCGGGCAGGGTAATCAGTTCAAATCGGTAGGTTGTGCCGTCCTGCCCGGCGAACCCCCCTGCGCCGTTGATCTGGTCAATGGCGAGGCGCGCACCGTTGCCCACATCGCCCATCGGAGCGCCCAAAAGCCCCACCCGCAGCACGGTCGCGTCCTGCGTGTTTGGCGCTGCCAAGGCAAGGGGAGCCACCAGCGCCGCGATCAAGAGCACGATCGCCGCGATCAGGCCCGCACGCCACTGGCGCCGGGCGAGGCCCGCACCAGAAGTTCTCTGCTCTCTCATCCAAGCCTCCTTCACTGGTCGATGCGCGTCGTGATGCCAATGCAAGCGAGCGGCCGCCATGCGCGGAGATGGTCATAGGCAAGGCGCATTTCCTCGCCGGGGCAGGCGGCGCTGTAATCTACTTGTGTTGTACACCAAACCCCCGAGGCTGACAATTCGCGGGCCTCGCGTGATTTGTGCCGAGGCGGGATTAATGCTTGAATGGGGAGCTATGACCCCGCGAGCGTGGACGTCACCGGGGCCGCACGGAAGGGAGAAGACTCGCATGCGCTATCAGCGCGAGACGCTGCGCCACGTAATCATGCGGGCGCTGAAGCGCAACACGTTTACCGCGCAGGAGCCGATTGAAGTGGTCATTAAGGATGGCGCGGTGTGGCTGCATGGGACCGTCAGCGATGAGGACCTGATCGCGGAAGCGGTCGCCACGGTCGAGGCCACCGTCCCCCAGTTGTACGTCTACAGCCGCCTGCGCGTCCGCCGCCCTGCGGTGGGCGCTTGACCGCACTACTCCGCCGCCGAAATCTGCTCGACCTCGCTGCCGGGGTGCTCTTCACGGGCACGCTCGGCTTCTTTTTGTCTGGCGCGCGCATTCTCTACCTGATAGGCGATCAGCAGGATGAACAGCGCCAGGAAGATCGCGGTCAGGTCGAAGTTGATGTCCCCATTCAAGCGCTCGGCTACGGCGTCGGCGGCGTAGCGGAAAATCATGGCGACCACCACGTTCTGAAACACCTTCCCGGCGATCATCGGCAGGACCATCTTGGGCCAGGGATAGCGGATCAGCGAGAGGGGCACGATGATCGCCATGTCGGGCACGGGCGTAGCCGAGGCGAGGAACACGAACAGCGGGATCACGCGCGGATGGCGCTCGATGGTGCGTTTCGTCCAGCGGAACAAGCCGCTCTCTGACAGGTTATCAACGTGCGAGGCGAGGGTGTGCGCTACCCCGTACGAGATCGTCTCCCCGATGCCGCCGCCCAGCCCGGTCGCCGCGCCGATGGCGGCGACTTCCCACAGCGTATCGGCATAGATCACCAGCGTGAACATTGGCAGGTTATACGGCACGATGATCACCAGCGTGGTGTTCGACACCAGCCCGATCACGAACATGCCGATCTTGCCATAGCTGGCGAGCCGGTCCATCAACTGCATGACGGAATCGGACACGCCCTCGAAGACGTCGAGGGCGTTCAGCAGCCCCATCCCGCCGAGCACCAGCGCCGTGAGGATGATGTATTTAACGGCAATGCGATTGGAGCGAAGTTTTCTTAGCAATAGCGTGCTTTCCAATCCGCGCGGCGCAACAGGCGGCGCGTCCACCAGTCAGAAAAACGAACTAGAACGGTAAACAGGGGTCGAGCGGCGGCATGCGGCGGAACCGGGACCGGATCAGACTGCGCAATATCCCGGGCGATCAGGGTTTGGAGCTGAGCGATCAGGTCGGGGTTGCTCGAAAAAACGTTCAGCTCCTTTTGCGTCAGTCCTTCAAGCTCGATCATATTCAACGACCCGAAGCTTGCCCACTGGTCGTCCACCAGAACGAGCTTCGCGTGGGTCATGCCGCCGCAGCCGGTGAAGCCGTACACCGTAATGTTCGGATGGTTCAGGCGGCGGAGCAGCACGCGCACCCAGCGCCGGTACAGCAGCTTGTTGCTGCGCGCAGGGAGGATCAGCGAGACACGGACTCCCCGCTCGGCGGCAGCCCGCAGCGCGCGCTCGATCCGGTCGCCCAGCAGATAAGGCGACTCGATCACGATCGTGCGCTGCGCCCGGTCGATCATGCGCAGAATTTCCTCGTAGATACTGTAGCGGCCGGGGCACTGGTTGAGCACAAAGTCCTCACCGGGGCAGGGCGTCGCCAGGGGAGCGGTCTGCCCGTCCCAGGTGGAGCGGAAGTCGTGCGCCAGCGCGCTCGCCAGCGGGCCCTCGATCTTGACCATGAAGTCGTGCCAGTTGTAGTTGTGGTCGGAGACGTTGATCCCGCCCACGAACGCGATCCGGTCGTCGATCACGACCATCTTCTTGTGATTGCGAAAGAGCACGTAGATCCCCAGCGGGCCGAGCGGCGCGGTCCGCTTGACGCGGACGCCCTGCGCGCGCAGCCGGTCGAACAGAGCGTATGTCTTCGCCCGCTCTGCGGCGACTTCGCCCTGGCGGTGGAGCAGCACCGGCCACACGTCGCTGAGAATGATGTCGCTGTACGCATCGACCATCAGGCGAACGTCCGCCCCACGCTGCGCCTGCTGTGCCAACAGCGCGCCGAACGCCTCACCCGTTGCATCGCCCTCGTACGTCATGAATTGGGCATAAAGCCGCGAGTGCTCGTCGTCCAGCGTGCGCGCCAGCTCGTCCATAAACGCGCTCGCGCCCACGAGCAGCGTAAAGCGGTTCGTCACGGGAATCTCCCTTGTCGGTGGGGCGCCCTCACCGGTTGTTCGGCGCGGGTCGCTGAAAGTTATACGCAAAAAAGGCTTATGGGGTGCGCCAGCGGTAAAGCGTGTAGATCGGCTCGCCGTCCGCCAGGCCGCGCCACTCTTCGATCAGGTGCTCAGCGACGAACGCATCCCAGGCGGCCCAATCGTCGGGCGTGTAAAGCGTGTTGCCCTCACGCTCGAAGCGCACGCCGAAATCATACACCAGCAAGCGATCTGCGTCATGCTGCCACGCCGCCGCGATCGCGTCCGCGCTGCCATCCCCGACCGTGCGCCGCGCATAATACCATCCGTCCATCAGCGAGTCGGGGATGCACGCCGCGCCGTCTGGCTGGCAGTAGAGCGCGCGCGGCTCCCACAAAAAGCGCACGCGCGTTCCCGGCGGCAGCGCGTTCACCTGGCGCATAGCTTCGGCGTGCCAGCCGAGCGCATGATTGAGATACGCGTCGCGGAAGTCGTCTTCGCCGCTGTAGTAGCGATCCAATCCGCTGTCGAGCGCCTGCCGCGCGGCGGTGATGGCGGTCAGCGCGAGGGTCAGCGTCAGCATGGCGCGCAGCACGAAGCCGAGGTTCAGCGGCTTGTCGGGCAGACGGCGCATCCCTTCGAGCGCCAGCGCGCCGACCACTGCCAGCGGCGGGAACACGTACAGGATCAGCCGCGTCTGGCGGTTGCCGTACGAGCCGAACGCCGACGAGACGATCCACGCGATCAGGATCGCGCCCGCCACGATCAGCGCGCGCCGTGCCGCGCCGCGCTCCCGCTCATCCAGCCGCCGCCAGACCAACGCGATCAGCGGCGTCAAGATCAGGAACCAGGGACCAATGTCCACGCCATAGCTGCCCTGGTCTTCCGCGCCGAAGATCGTCGCCACCAGCGGCATCACCGGGATCTGCCACGCATCCGACGAGTAAATCAGGCCAGAGCGGGGTTGCGCGTACCATTCCTGGCGGATCGCGTCCATCTCCCCACCGTCGAGGAAGAACGGGTACACCGGGTTGTCGTACCAGATCGCGTTGCGCGCCAGCCACGGCAGGACCAGCACGCTCGCCGTGACGCCGTAGACCAGCACGTGCGACGCGATCGCGCGCGGGCCGTCGCGGCGGCTCAGCCACACCACCAGCACGCCGAGCGCCACGCCAAGCCAGATCACCGTGTATTTGCAGCCCATCGCCAGCCCGGCCAGCGCGCCGGCTAGCACCAGCCAGCGACGGTCCCGCCGTCC